>NZ_JBQKUL010000069.1:0-13874 GCF_054968565.1 Pseudoalteromonas sp. G5_S1_54_S4
GTGATGACACTGTTTTTAATTGGCAGTGGTTTGTCGTTATCGGTACTAAAGCAAGCGGGAATTAAACCGTTTTTAATGGCTGTGATTCTTTGGATCGTGGTTAGCAGTGTTATTTTATTATTAATTATAGATGGATTCATATAATGAGACATGATCTCGGTATTAAAATTATTGGTGGCTTTTTATTGTCACTGGTTTCAGCAAGCTATGTTCACGCAGAGTCATTACGGGTCGCAACGTTTAATGTCAGTATGGATGCAACCAATTACACCGCTAAAAATGAAAAAGTAAAAAGCGATGCCTTAGTTAACGCGCTGCGCTCTGACCACCAGCAAATTAAAAATATTGCTGAAATAATTCAACGCGTTCGTCCAGATGTGGTGCTTTTAAATGAATTTGACTACGTCCCTAAATCACAAGGGATAGAATACTTTAAAACCCATTACTTAAATGTAGGGCAAAATGATCAAGCGGCTATCGATTATCCTTATGTTTACATTGCACCAGTTAACACCGGCTTAGCCACAGAGTTTGATTTAGACAACGATGGCAAAAAAAATGGTGTGATGGGCGATGCGCAAGGTTTTGGATTTTTTGAAGGCCACTACGCAATGGTGTTTTTGTCTCGTTACCCCATTGATTTTGACAACATCAGAACCCTGCAAACGTTTAAGCACAAAGATTTACCGAATGTGAAAATGCCGGTAGATCCAAAAACCAATACAAATTGGTATAACGAAGAAGAATGGAATGCTTTACGTTTAAGCTCTAAATCGTTTTGGGATATACCGGTAAAAGTAAATGATAAAGTAGTTCATATGTTAGCCTCGCATCCTACGCCGCCTGTGTTTGATGGTGATGAAGACAGAAACGGCATTCGTAATCATGATGAAATTAGATTAATTGCTGATTACGTTAATAACGAAAGTTACCTGTATGACGATAACGGTAAAAAGGGCGGCCTTGCAGCAAAATCACGCTTTGTGATTTTAGGTGACCTAAATGCCGCCCCTGAGGGCGATAAAAAGCGCACAAATACAACAGATCAGTTACTTAAAAGCCCGATGATTAATGCCGGTTTTATTCCAACCAGTGAGGGCGCTAAAGAGCAATACCCACAAGCTTATGCTAAAAATTACACTGCTAACTGGCAGGCACGCGTTGATTACGTTCTGCCTTCAAATTATGGACTAACCATTAAAGATGGTGGCGTATTTTGGCCGAAAAAACAAAGCGAATTGTACCGTTTAATCAAAGATAGAAACGCATCAAGTGACCACCGTTTGGTATGGCTTGATTTAACGGTTGAATAAACGGGTTACTCACCCCGATATCAGCGTTGTTTATCTTAAATAATTGCAATTATAAAGGTGCTTCTGCTTAAATACGGTTAATTATAATAACCGTCAAGAAGCACTATGATTTTTAAATTTTCATCTTCTAAAACACTTGTTGCAATGGCTGTTGCGTCAAGTGTTATGTTAGCGGGCTGTACAGCAACCGCCACAACTTCTAATGACTCAGCTATTCAAACAAATACCAAGGTTGCAAGTGTTGTTAACACACCTGCAGACATGGGTGTCTCAAGAATTACGCTTGAACAAGCGATGGCTCACCCTGATTGGATTGGACGCCAACCGCAAAGTGCATTTTGGAGTGCTGACTCAAGTACCGTTATTTACGCGCGTAAACAACAAGGTAGTGAGCTAAGAGATTTATTCACTCAAGCTGTAAACGCTCAAACAGCAGAGCAAGTGGCTTTAAATCAGCTTCACAGCGTAGGCTCAAGTAAAGCTGTTTTTTCTAACGATAAATCACTTCAAGCTTATGTGTTTGAAGGCAACATATTTATTAAAAACGTAAAGTCAGGTGTAATTAAGCAAATTACGCAAAGCTCAGCCACCGAGTCAAAACCACAATTTTTAAACGATGGTAATTTAGCGTATCGCCAAGGTAATATCTTTTTTAAAGTAGATTTAACCACAGGTTTAACCCGTGAAATTGCTAATTTAAAGCTGGCTGACAAACCACAAGGTGTTAAAGAGCCAACAACTTACATTGCCAAAGAGCAACATAAGCTGATTGAGTACATTGCACTGCAGCATAAAAACAAACAAGATAAGTATGCGCGAAATGAGCAAGTTAAAACCCAAAATAGCTCAATTGCCAACACGCATTACTATTTAGGCGATGGCAACACGGTTGATGAAGCCCAGCTTTCTCCAAATGGCGACGCGTTAATTGTGGTTGTTCAAGAAAAAAGTTCATGGCGTGGTGAAGGCGATATTATGCCTAACTACATCACTGATGATGCGACTATAGAGCCTAAAAAAGTTCGCCGTCGTGTGGCTGACGCTAAAGAGCAAACTTCTGAAATTGTTTATATTAACCTTGCAGATCAAAGCCAAACTACTTTAGGGTTTAATACCTTGCCTGGTTTTGATGAAGATGTACTCGCTGAGGTTAAAAAAGAAAACTATGCCCGTGAAGGCAAAACGTATAAGTCTAAGAAGCAACCGCGTGGCATTAATGTAATTTCAGACTGGGGATGGGATCAATCGCCTATCAGCTGGAACGATGATGGCAGCCAAGTGGCGATTATGCTTGAAGCATGGGATAACAAAGATCGTTGGTTGGCCACCGTTGATTTTGAAAATAATAAACTCGTATCTCAACACCGTTTACATGACGATGCGTGGATTGCGTATGCGTTTAACGACTTTGGTTGGTTAAATGACTCAACTACGCTGTATTATTTATCGGAAGAGTCGGGGTACAGTCAGCTTTATAAAAAGCCTTTAAATGGCAAGGCTACGGCTTTAACACAAGGTCAATTTGAAGTGTCTGACTTAACGCTTACTGATGACAATAGTGCTATTTATTATAAAGCGAATATTGAGCATCCGGGTCTTTACGAAATATACCGCGTTAATCCACAAACAGGTGTTAGTGAGCAAGTAACCGACTTAAACGGTATGACGGATTACACCTTAAGCCCTGATCAATCTAAGTTATTACTTAGACATTCTAAAATCACTATGCCGACTGAACTTTATGTGGCAGAGGCTAAAGCAAACACAACCGCGACTCGTTTAACCAATACGGTATCTGATGCGTTTTTAGCAAAAAAACTCACAGCGCCTAAAATTGTTGCTGTGCCATCAAGTCATACAGATCAGCCCATATACGCCAAAGTCTATTACCCCGCTGATTACCAAGAGGGTGAAACAGGCAAAACCCGCAAAGCGGTTATTTTTAACCACGGTGCAGGGTACTTGCAAAATTCACATATGGGTTGGTCTGGCTACTTCCGTGAATTTATGTTCCATTCATTACTAGCAGATGAAGGTTATGTAGTAATGGATATGGATTACCGCGCATCTAAAGGCTATGGCCGTGATTGGCGAACGGCTATTTATCGCCAAATGGGAACACCTGAAACACAAGATCTAGCCGATGGCGTAAAATGGATGGCGGATAATGCCAATGTTAATACCCAAGCGGTAGGGACTTACGGTGGCTCTTATGGTGGGTTTATGACCTTCATGGCGTTATTTACCGCACCAGACTTGTTTCAATCAGGCGCAGCGCTTCGTCCAGTGACTGATTGGGCTCATTACAACACAGGTTATACGGCTAACATTTTGAATCACCCTGATGTTGACCCGATTGCCTATGAGCGTAGTTCACCTATTTATTATGCAGAAGGGCTTAAAAAGCATTTATTAATAAATGCGCCTATGGTTGATGATAACGTGTTCTTTCAAGATTCAGTGCGTTTAGTACAGCGTTTAATAGAACTTGAAAAAGAAAACTTTGAAACAGCAATCTTCCCAGTTGAACCGCATGGTTTTGTTCAGCCTTCGAGCTGGTTAGATGAATACCGTCGGATTTATAAACTGTTTAAAGAAACGCTTTAATCGACTAAAAATAAAAACGCCACTTATGTGGCGTCAGACTGTTGAAAAAGGGCTAGACACAGCTCGAGCCCTTTGATCTAATAAGCAGAGTGAATTTGGAGAGTTCATTATGCTTAGAGATAAAACCCCGCAACAACATGAATTAGAAATGGTCGCAATTGACCACCTTGTTCCACAAGACCACTTAGTACGACTCGTAGACTTAGCTATCGACTTTGAATTCATACGTGATGAAGTCGCCCACTTATATTGCAAAAATAATGGTCGACCAGCCGTAGACCCTGTCCGCTTTTTTAAATACCTTTTCTTAGGTTACTTGTTTGGTATTCAAAGTGAGCGCCGCCTTATTAAAGAAGTGCAAGTGAATGTTGCATACCGCTGGTTCTTAGGTTTAGGGCTCACCGATGACGTTATCCATCATTCGACACTGAGCCAGAGCCGTGTAAAGCGCTTTAAAGACAGCAATATTTATCAATCGATTTTCGACAATATAGTTCGTCAAGCGATGAAGCAAGGGCTCATTGGTGGGCATAGTTTATTTGCAGACAGCACCCATTTAAAAGCCAATGCCAATAAGCGCCGTTATGACATTGAAGACTTAAAAGTCAGCCCCTCAGTGTATGTTGAGCAGCTTAATAAAGCAGTGATAAATGACAGAGAAGCCGAAGGAAAAAAGCCCCTGAAGTATGAGGAAAAGGAGCCTTGTACAAAACCAACCAAAGTAAGCCGAACTGACCCAGACAGTGGGTTTATGGTGCGTGATGAAAAGCCAAAAGGATTTTTCTATTTAGATCACAGGGTTGTGGATGGCAAACAGGGAATTATCGTTGATACACATGCCACAGCAGGTAATGTGCATGACAGTCAACCAATCATACAACGCTTAGACCGCGTACTTGATACGTTTGAACTCAACCCCATTGCCGTAGGATTAGATGCAGGGTATTTTACAGCCGCAGTGTGCCATAATTTAGAAGAACGACAACTCATTGGTGTCCTGGGTTATCGACGGCCAAACAAAAAGAAAGGCTATTTCGCAAAGCGAGAATACAGCTACGACGCAGACACCGATACATACACATGCCCACAAGGCGAAATACTGATTTATAACACCACGAATAGACTAGGTTATCGGCAATACCACTCAACCCCGAAGACATGTAAAGACTGTCCAGTGCGGTCGCAATGCACAAACAGTAAAAACCATATCAAAGTAATTACACGGCATGTGTGGCAAGCAAGTGTAGAGGCTGCAAATGAAATACGGCTGAGCGAATGGGGTAAAAAACGATACAAACGACGAGGTGAAACAGTCGAAAGAAGTTTCGCGGATGCAAAGCAACATCACGGGCATCGTTATTGTAGATACAGAGGAATAAAGAATGTCAGTGCGCAATGCTTATTGGCAGCGGCCTGTCAGAACATGAAGAAAATGGCGTTAATGAAGGCAGCATAGCCCAAGATGAGCGTAATAAGTCTCAAAAGCCCTCTAAAACCCCGTCGTACGGCGGTAAATTCAAGAAAAGTCACATCAGCACTAAAATTCAAAGAATAATAATAGCAACAGAAAAATATCGCGATCGCAGCCTTCGGCTGCTCAAAAATAATAAACCCTGCAAAAAAGCAGGGTTTATCGTCAATCTGACGCCACTTATGTGGCGTTTTTTTAACTGTGTTTATTATCGTTTTTGATGTGTTTTACAACCAACGGCACAGCTAATAAAACCCCACCAATTGCGCCAATTAAATGCGCATCAACGGCCACCGTTGATTGAATAAGTTGACCAATTTCTGCGCTTGGACCATTAACTTGCTCAAGAATAAGTTTTATCCATACGCCAATAAACAAGATATAACCTGATTTTAGCCCAACAGTGACATCTTTTATCGCCCCCCACACGATCACGCCATGCAATAGCGCACTCAGCCCTGTATAAATAATGATTGTTGGACAAAACCAATAAACCCCCAAGCCACACCAAAGCGCAAGGAGTGCGATATTAAAGCTGTATTGCTTAGGTGTAGTGTATTCACCGTGCAATAACCAAATAAGCGCGATACCAGCACAATTTAAACCTAGGTGTACCCAGTTAGCATGTACAAATTGACTCGTAAATAAACGCCATAGTTGGCCTTGTTCAATTAATGGGCGATTAAACTCAAGCTCATTGTTCATACCAAGCCATGCTAAGAGCGTACTTAATACAATTAAACACAAGGGGGGTAAAACATAACGCGCCTGAAGAGGTAAATTAAGCATTTAATGATCATTTTTTATATTTATTTTTGCATATTGTGCCTGTTTAACTTTAAGATGCCAATTATCTTCCATGCAATTTAAGTTTAATCAGTAATTATGAATTTTAAGCTCAACTCTTTATTTGCTCTCTCTTTAAGTGCACTGTCTTTACCTTTATTTGCACAGCAAGCAAGCCAAATTGAAACCCGTGAACCAGAAGCCGCCACAGGGGTAGTACAAAAGCAATTAGTACCAGGCGATAAATACATGGTTGCGGCTGCAAATCCTTATGCCTCACAAGCGGGAAAGGCCATTTTAGCCCAAGGCGGAAGCGCCGTTGATGCCGCAATTGCCACTCAATTAGTGCTTACATTAGTTGAGCCGCAATCATCAGGCATTGGTGGTGGTACGTTTATGATGTATTACAACAAAGCTAACAATAAACTCACCAGTTTTGATGGTCGCGAAACAGCCCCAAGTAATGCCGATGAAAACCTGTTTTTAAATGAACATGGCAAAGCTGTTAAATGGATTGAAGCAGTTGTAGGTGGTCGCTCTGTAGGTGTACCAGGTATTTTACATGCGTTTGCCAGTGCCCATAAACAATATGGTAATTTGCCATTGGCAACTTTATTTAAGCCAGCTATTGCGCTTGCTGAACAAGGGTTTGAAGTATCTCCACGATTACATGGCTTACTCGTTAGGCAGTTAAACCCTGGTGTTATGAGTATGCCGGTCATAAATGAGTATTTTTTTCCCAATGGTGAAGTGATCAAAGTAGGCAGTATTAAAAAAAATCAGCCGCTTGCTAATTTATACAAAGACATTGCCTCACAAGGGATTGATGCTTTTTATAAAGGTGATAATGCAAAAGCCATGGTAAAAGCAGTACAACAGTCAAAAATTGCGCCTGGTAAATTATCTGAGCAAGATCTTGCTAATTACAGCAGTAAAGAGCGTGCACCCGTTTGTATAAAATACCGAGTTTATAATGTCTGCTCGATGGCGCCGCCAAGTAGTGGCGGTGTAGCGGTGCTACAAATTTTAGGCTTGCTTGAACACAAAGACATGGCAAACATTAAAGCCAATAGTGCCGAGGCAATTCATTACTTTAGCCAAGCGTCACGTATTGCGTTTGCCGATCGTAATAAATACATAGGTGATCCTGACTTTACCCAAGTACCTACTCAAGAGTTATTAAATAAAGACTATATTGCCACCCGCGCAAAATTAATTACTGAAAAAGATCAAAAAGCATTTCCTGGTGATCCAGTTGATTACTTAAGCTACGCAAATGATGACTCTTTTGAATTGCCCTCTACCTCGCATGTATCAATTGTGGATAGCAAAGGCAATGCTGTTTCAATGACCAGCTCTATTGAAATGGCGTTTGGATCAACAGTGATGGTTAATGGTTATATTTTAAATAATCAGCTGACTGATTTTTCACTCTCGCCGCGTAAAAATGGCAAGTTAGTGGCTAACAGAGTAGAAGCCCATAAACGTCCGCGCAGCTCAATGTCACCCGTGATGGTATTTAATCAAGATGGGAGCTTACGTTTAGTGGTCGGCTCTCCTGGTGGCAGTCGTATTATTGATTATGTTGCACAAGTTGTTATTGGCGTTTTAGATTGGGATTTGAACGCGCAACAAGCCATTAATTTACCGCGTACCACTAATCGCAACGACTACACCAGCGTAGAAAAAGGCACTGCACTTGAAGCGGTGGTACCAAAGCTTAAAAAGCGCGGCCATGATGTGCGCGTGATTGACTTAAACTCTGGGCTGCATGCGGTAGAAGTTAAAAACAACCGTTTGTATGGCGCCGCCGATCCTCGCAGGGAAGGGATGGCATTATCGGATTTAAGTAATAATAAAGCCTCATTTAAATTCTAAAACATGTATAATCAATAGCAGGTTTGCAGGTAATGTATTACCTGCTGTTATTTATGTAACAGCTTAATAGTTAATGATTATTTGATTGAAAATAGTATGTTAACTAACGTAAAAAATTAGCAAATCTAAAAATAACTGACACTGTTGTAATCATTGCACACAGCAAACGCTGGTCTAATGCCCGTTTTAATTTTTATAAACTCACAACAGCCAGCTAACATATTCACCAAATATGAGTGGCTTTATACTAAAGTAGCGCTTGTATTTGTAAATTTTCAATGGTCTGACAAGCTTAAATGTCATTGCAATTTAGCCTTTAACAATGATAATGGCAGATCATTACTTAAGATTCAGTAAAGCTTGGAAATATGACTACAAATACCGATCCAAATTATCTTTATATTCCTTATTCTGGCCCAGGCCTAATTGAAACCCCACTATTGAATAAAGGAAGTGCTTTTAGCCAAAAAGAACGTGAACACTTTAATCTTGCTGGTTTACTTCCTCCTCGTTACGAAACAATAGAAGAGCAAGTTGAGCGTTGTTACCAACAATACTCAAGTTTTAACGACAACTTAAATAAGCACATTTATTTACGCGCCATTCAAGATAATAACGAAACGCTTTATTACCGTTTAGTGCGCGATCATATCGAAGAAATGATGCCTATTATCTACACCCCAACAGTGGGTGATGCCTGTGAAAAGTTTTCTGATATTTATCGCAGTGCCCGTGGTTTATTTATTTCCTATGAAGATCGCTTTCACATTGACGATATTTTACGTAATGCCACAAAAGGCAAAGTAAAAGTGATTGTTGTTACCGACGGTGAGCGTATTTTAGGCCTTGGCGACCAAGGTATTGGTGGCATGGGGATTCCAATTGGTAAACTTTCTTTGTATACCGCGTGTGGCGGTATTAGCCCAGCTTATACGTTACCGGTTATGCTCGATGTGGGAACCAATAACGAAAAATTATTAAACGACCCAATGTACATGGGTGCTCGCCATAAACGTATTGCACAAGACGAATACGATGAGTTTTTAGACTTATTCATTAAAGCAGTTAAACGTCGCTGGCCAAATGTGTTACTGCAGTTTGAAGATTTTGCTCAGCCTAATGCAATGCCATTATTAAAGCGTTACCGTAATGAAATTTGTAGCTTTAATGATGACATTCAAGGTACTGCGTCGGTTACTGTGGGGTCTTTATTAGCAGCATGTCGTGTTAAAGGTGCTAAATTATCAACTCAAAAAGTTGTTTTTGTAGGCGCAGGCTCTGCAGGCTGTGGTATTGCTGAACAAATTGTTAGCACTATGGTTGCTGAGGGCATCAGTGAAGCACAGGCACGCAGCCAAGTATTTATGGTTGACCGTTTTGGCTTATTAACAGATGGTATGCAAGGCTTACGCGACTTCCAACAAATGTTAGCGCAACCAACGAGCTGCCTAGCAGATTGGACCTACAGCGGCGAATACGCGTCATTATTAGATGTAATGCACTGTGCTGAACCAGATATTTTAATTGGTGTATCTGGCCAACCTGGTTTATTTACCGAACAAGTCATTCGCGCTATGCATGCTAAATGTGAATCGCCAATTATTTTCCCGTTAAGTAACCCATCTAAACAAGTAGAAGCCTACCCAGAAGATGTAATTAAATGGACCGATGGCAAAGCAATTGTTGCAACTGGCAGCCCATTCGACCCAGTTGTTTATAACGGCGTGACTTACCCAATTCCTCAATGTAACAACAGCTATATTTTCCCAGGTATTGGTTTAGGTGTAATTGCCGCTAAAGCAACGAGTATTACCGATGCGATGCTAATTATGTCGAGCGAAATGTTGGCTGAGTCGTCACCTTTAGCTAATACAGGTAAAGGCAGCTTACTACCGGCACTGACTGAAATTGAAACGCTTAGTAAACGTATTGCGTTTGCAGTGGCTAAAAAGGCAATTGAAGAGGGCGTTGCCCTTGAAATTTCAGACGATGCGCTGTGGGCAGCCATCGACAAAAACTACTGGTTACCAAAATACCGTAACTACAAACGTTGCAGCATTTAATTACAGTAGAGATTAAAAAAACAGGCTTTTGCCTAATGCCAGTCAGTTAAGAACTGACTGGCATTTTCTTTTATAGGGGTACTTATTCGGCTTCTTTCTTATCACCCTTGGATAATGCCTATCTGGTAATCTATCGGGTAAAATAAACAATCTAAGTGTTGTCAGTAACTCATCGTAATGAATAGGCAACTTACTTGCACTATGTATTGGCGTAAACATAAAGAAAGCGATAACCTGTCGCATAGATTGGCTAAAGCTTAGCTGTGTAGGCAAAATATCCTCATCTTTAGTTGCATCAAGCATGATGATACGTATTAAATTGTAAGCGAGTAATAACCCCCATAACTCTTGACGTACCATGTCTGGTTTCTTACTACGTAACGTGTGTTTGCTATGATTCAATCCCTGCTTTATTTCTCTAAACGCCAGCTCAATTTCCCAGCGTTGAGTATAAACCTCTGTTAATTCTTCATATGGAAATCGTAAAGGGTCAATGAGAGAGCTGAGTACACGATAGCTTTTTCCATCCACTTTATAGGTGGTTAATCTTGCCATCATGGTCTCTGGTAATGACTCAAATTTCTTTCTGGCTTGAGGACTTGTGGACAAAATCACTATTTTATCATTGTCATTTATACTATGTTCAACTTGATACTGTAAATCCTTCCTCGCGGGTAACATCCAGTGAGTGTTATCTCCTTGGTTTTGCCATTGATACAACAGTCCTAATGAGTAATAGCCGCGGTCAAACAAGGTAAGAGAATTATCTGGTACGGCTGGTAATAGTCGTTGAGCTAAGCTCATTTCACCTATGCGACGGGAGTCAAAGCTGCTATCTAACAGTAAATGGCTAGATACTTCCATAAGGCTACACATTCGTACTTGTGGGTAGCTTACTTCTCCATGTTGATTACTGTCACTGCCAAATGCTTCTCTGTTTTCTTGATTATCATGAGTTCGAAAACTAACGCCATCTACAGCGAGTAAATTAAGTCCGCACCATTGTTCAAAAGACTGGGTGGAAAAGGTTTTGTGTGCAAGTAATTGAAATGTATGTTGGACTGACTCATAGCCTAACCTTTGCCGACCTTGAACTAGCGCACTTGGCGCTACTAGTTTGTTTTTTCCGGGTAAAGAGATGTCGAGTCTATTAGCGATATCCCAAACGGTTTCGTTTCGGAATAAACTCATTCCAATTACAGACCACATAACAGCTTCTAGCGGTAATCGCCTTTTACGCACAGTAGCAACACCTGCATGTTTAAATGCTTGCTCAAGAATATCAGGGTCAAGAACCTGTTTAAGTTTATCTAGTGTATGTACATCATTTAAAAATGAAGACATGTTATCGAAGTGCTGAATGAGAGACATAAAAAAATCCGATATTATTTCTAATATCGGATTTTGAAGCCATGGAAAGATCAGTCAAGTGATCATAAAAATATTCTTAACTGATCTGCATTAGGCTTTTGCCTGTTTTTTTATGCTTGTTCATCTTTAATTAACCGCATAAGGTGTTAACTGAGGCAATCAAATTTAAAAGGATAGACTTATGAAAACGCTTTCGATTTTAACCGCCGCATTACTCAGTACATCAGCTTATGCGAGCAACGCCCCAGAAGAGCCGCATATTTATGTTAAAGGTGAAGCTTCACTAACGACGATGCCGGATCATGTTTTATTAACGGTGGGCATTACTGAAATAGATAAAGACTTAATTGCAGCAAAAAAACAAACCGATACCACTATGGCCAGTGCAATAAGTTTAGTAAAAAAACTAGGGGTAGATGATGCGGATATTAATGCCGGTCAAATTTCTATATACCGTGATAACCAATATAATCGTGAAACAGGTAAACAAGAGTTTACTGGCTTTAAGGTATCAAGAACGCTCACCATTAAACTTTCTGCAATTAATAAATACCCTGAATTATTACAGAGCTTAGTTAATAATGGCATTAATGAAATTAGACAAACGCAATTTTTAGCTAGCAACTACGATGAGCTGCATAAAAAAGCACAAAAAATGGCAATTAAACAAGCCAAAGTCGCGGCAAAAGAGCTAAGTGACGACTTTGATGTAGAGTTAAAAGGCTTATATAGCGCGTCGTTAACCCCGCTTGATATGCCATCTACACCGTACATGCGCAGTGAAAAAGTAATGATGGCAGACAGTGCACCTGGTAATTATGTCCCTGATGCCTATCATGCGGGTGAAATTACAATTAGCGCGTCAAGCTATGCAATTTATTATATAGATTAGGGTTTGATGATCTTTCAATGCCAAATAGGCGCTGCCGAGGGCGATAACTCTTAGTCCCTCGGCAGAATAAATAGCTCTACAGAGCTTACTCGCTAATAGGTCGGTGCTGCTCAAAACGTGCCACCAACTGCTTACCTTGTAACTCACTAATTCGCACTATTGCTTGTAGCATATTTCTAATTTCTCGTCGGTCATACTCATTACAAATGTGCTGATTAATATCATCAACAATGGCACCTAAATAATTAAACACACTGTTTCGAGCTTCAACATCCTCGTTGGCAATAAACAAAATATTTTTAAATGCTTCAATAACATTGGTCATTACATAGGCATCTGCTTTGGCATAATTGCGCAAAGGAGTGAAGTTATCGTGCAGTAATTCATCAAAACTGGTTTCATGAAAATAGAGTAAAGGGGCTTCTTCTGGTTGATAACACGCGTAGTTAATCGCATTAATCTTTAGGCGAGCAATCAATAAAATACTCAGCATATCAATAGCTTTAACCGCTGTCCCCGGATCGTTAATCCCTGGGCTCATTGCTTTTACAGCAATTTCAGAAATTTGGGTTAATCCATAACGGTAATGATCGCTAATGTATTCTTCTATATAAAAAATAAAGCAGTCTAAAATTTTCTCTATTAACTCTTCGTTTTCACAAATGTCTTTATTACACTTTAAGAACGGGTAGCCTTTAACGGTAAAGTAACCTTGCTTAACGGTAATAAAAAGTTCTATTTTTTCTTCAGCCAAAATAGCACACAGCTTATTTGTGTGAACCCCTTTGTAGTAACCCTCAGTAGTACTTTTTATTGAATGCCAATTTGAAAATTCAGGAAAGTTATCAACGGGGTTATCGCCTTGTTTGTTGATGATGTCTTGGAGCTCTTGTTTGGTTTGTCTAAATAAACCATTTAATACGTTATCAACCTGAATTGCTTTTGAAATAGAGTGAATAAAAAAAACGAACAAGCCCAAAGAAATCAAACCAAAAATTAACGCAAAGAGTACCCCTAATGAGGGTATTGCCGTATTTCCGTTATCTAACTTATTAATATTAATGAGCATTATAATAGAATAAATAATACTGCCTAAATAAAACCCTAATACCATTTGATGCGATTTACGGGTAATAAGCCCAGGAACGACTCTGGGTGACAAGCTAGCGCTGGCTGAATTTAAAACCACCATCACCATAGAAAAACTAAATACGGTTAACGAAATAATACTGCCAGCTAAGGTGCTTAATATGGTTCGTGCGTTTTCTGCACTGTCTACTAATACAAATGAGATTAATGATTTAAATTGCTCAATAGGGGCTAAATACTCAACAGACATAGTGAGTACAGCAAAAATTAAAAACGCAACAGACAGGAGTGAGGGATAAAAGCCAATACTGTTTATTATTTCACGATAGTGATTGGTGATTTTTGTTCTTAAATACATATTATCCTTACTTGTTACTATTCCAATGTATAAATTACTCTAGCAT
>NZ_JBQKUL010000070.1:0-13834 GCF_054968565.1 Pseudoalteromonas sp. G5_S1_54_S4
CCACAGACCCAATCTTATTAAGTAAAAAAAGCACTTATAGATAAGTTTATGGACGAGCACTTACAAGGCATCCCTACCAGTGCTGACGTTGATGAAGAGTTTGAGCTTTATTGGGAAAAAGAAAAGCGTCTAGAACTTAAGAATTTTGCCCACGAGTAAAAGCTAAACCAAGAACGCTTAGAAAAGCTAGTAACACGTTATGAGCTAAGTGACGAAATGCCATTAAGGGATGACTTTGCTTGATGTACTAGAAACTAAACCCAGCCTTTTACAACACAGAAAAATACTGCCAGTAATACCGGATAAATTTAAACACTTTGTTGATACGTTTATCGCAGAGTTTTAAAAGGCTGTGGCGGTATTTATTGTAAACCGTCAACGGTTGACGGTTTAGCAAAATGAAGACTTTTAGCTCCTAATTAGTCGTAAGTTTGCACGCAGGTGATTATATGTATTCAGTCCAAGCTAAATTTGATCATTCAATTTTAAAAACTCCAATAGTGCTCAGTATCAGAAATAAGATAGGTTAGGGTCATTGCTAACTTTTCTTTACAAAAAGTTTATACATTGAAAATACTAGTTTTTTTCACATAAATGTAGTGAAAGATCTAAATGCAGTTATAATTCTTTCGTTTTTTGGGGCAGTGACATAAAACAAGGTTTTTTGGTTTGGCTCGCTCCTTTATTTTTGTGTGATTTTCAATAATTAAAAAGGATAAGGAACTTTAATGGACTTTTACAACATACTACTTGCAGCTTTATTAGTTGTTATCTTAATGGGTGTTATCAAAGGGTGTGGTGAAAATAGAAGTATAATCGTTTTTAGAGATTACGATGATTTGGGACTTACGTTTGCAGTGCCCGCCTCATTTTATTTTATTACTCTCATCATCACATGGATGGGTGGGAGTGAAAAATTTAGTTTAGTTATTGGCGGTGCTGTATCTCTTTGGCTTTTTACTATTGTGATGAAAAATACGTATTTAGATAACGATAGAAATGTAGGGAAGTTTTTATTGGCTATGATCACTAAAACTCCCTTAGCTATTATATGGATTCTTAATCTGATAAAGCTATTGAACCCAGATGGGAAAGGTGCACAACGAACACGCAACCGCTCGGAAGCGCTATTAATTTTAACATTCCTAACTCCTGTTATCGGTCTATTGGTAGTGGAAAAAACGGGAAGCTACTTTAACCCTAAAAGCTGGATTCATGGACGAAGAGTAGGATCAAAAATTAGAAATAACTTATAGCTTGTACTTTACGGGTACATTGTTGTTAATGAAACCTAGCTTTTTTTCCTTTATGTTACTTACTTTTTTATGCTTCTCATCGCTGTGCGCATCTTGCACGAAGCCTCTAATCAGCAACATTCAGTCTTTCTTAATGTTCCAGGGTAACAGTGGCGCTAGGTTATTAGTCTGCTCAGCTCGGTGCTGTTAGCAAGTAGAAATATAATCATGCACCACAAGGTCATTGGCCTTTGCGGTTTATACCGAAAGAAAAACGATGCCGAACACATGCTGCCCAACTTCATAAGTGTGCTGGTATTACATAAGCGTCTGAGCAAATGCATCTAGCCTTGATTAACATTCCAAGGTAGCTGCATATTCTCTCCAGCTTTGATCACTAAAATCACTTGTAAATGATCACATTTATGCTCTTAATGATTTTGCCGATCAAAGCTTAATACCACTCGTAACCGAGTTCACGTTTTATCATTTTTGTAGGTGTGTTAAACCGTTATCTGAATCGTTTGATGAGGATAACAACAATGACAACAAGACCTATATCTATGAGTAAATTACATTCCATTTTACGGCTGAAGTACTCAGCACAATTATCCCATCGAGAGATTGCCAGAAGTTTAAATATTTCATCTGGTACTGTGGCTAATTACCTTAAAAAGGCCAATGAGTTAGGCTTAAATCAATGGCCAATACCAGAGGATAAACAGCAAAATACATTTTTCAACACCAAACTCAAGCGCTTCTCAACGCGTAAAAAAAGACACCCTACGCCTGACTGGTTAAATATCAATAAAGACTTAAAACAACATAAACACCTAACATTACAGCTCGGATTTGATGAGTTACTTGAAAAAGTGGGTGAGCCTTATTACAGCTACAGTCACTTCTGCCGAGCTTATAAACAATGGTTAGGTACCCAGCGACTCTCAATGCGTCAGCAGCATAAAGGGGGTGAAAAGCTGTTTGTGGATTATTGTGGCCCCACAATTACCATTACTTGTCCGACGACACAAGAAAAGCGCACTGCTCAGATATTCGTTGCTGTGCTAGGTGCATCAAATTATACCTATGTTGAAGCAACTGTCGGAAGGCAATAATTATAAATAGTTCGTTACATGTAACTGTAGCTAACCTTATGTTTTATATAACTTTGTTTAAGGTTACACTTTTGGATGTTTTTAACTATCTCAAAAGTAACCTTAATTTGAAATTATTACCATTAAATTCAGGCAATTAGCTGTATATTAGTTGCGTTACATTGTTATTGTCCGCACGAGCATTGCTCAGAGCCATGTTTTTTCGTATTAACGTAGCATTTTGTGATTGAACTTTAGCGAGCATAGCTTTCAATTCTGCCACCTCAGACCGCAACTCTCGATTGCGGTCTTTGTATTTATTAAGTTCAGTTTGTTTGGCATCACGTTGCTGTCGAATGTCTTTGTTTACACCGCCTTTAATACGCTCTAATAGTTCAGGGCAATCACGGTGAATCAATGCTCGACTTACACCTGCTTCTTCGGCAACGGCAGCGACACTCATTTTACGTTTATGAGAAACAGTATTTGGACGACCTTTTTCGATTCGAACAATGGCAAGTCGAACCGCTTTATGTGTCGCTTTTTCTTTCTGGTTAGACATTTATCACCTCGATATCCTTTCTCTCGTTAATCTCTTGCTTCATAGCTTCAACATCAATACCCAATGCCACTAGAACCTTTTCACAGCGTTCCATGCCTTTTTTTACCGCCGCTCTACCAGCTTCACCAATATCATCCAATTGCATCAGTTTCATTTGCTGCACTAGCATTCCCTCCCAATAAGGCAGGTGTCGCTTATCTACAATGCCGCTTTCACAGCTATCAGGCTTACCACACTTACACTCATCATCATTGGTGCACCACCCAATACCTGTTGAGCGAATTGGTATGGAGCTAGAGTATGCCTTTGCCATAGCACTAAGAGAGCCAAAAGATTTAATTAACTCTTTATCCTCACGGACCTTCATGATGTTTTGAGCTATGTCGCCACCAGTGATAGGCGTGTCTAGTTCAAACCAATCTTGCTTAATTTCTTCTTCAACCAGATATTTCTCTCGAAGCATTTCTTCAAACAATTCAGCATCCAAAGCATCATTAAAGGCATACAAAGTGGTCATGGTAATTGACCAATGTTTAAAGTGATCTTTTAATGCTCTCAAGTCACCTAATTCAGAGTGAACCGCATAATTAGCAAAGGTACGTCTGAATTGGTGCGCTGATAGGTTCCAATTACTCCCTATCTGTTCACATAAGTTTGGCAACCTAGCGTTAGTCATTGCCACCCCTGACAATAGGTAAATTGCGTTTCCTTTTCCCCGGTTTTTCGATAGGCAGATGTGGTTTGATATTTCCTCAAGTCGATGTGCTTCCACATGATCGTTGCTTGCTTTCGCTTTTAGTAAATCACACTCAAGTTGATCTTGAAGTGGAGCGCTCAAACGGCCAAGAATATCAATCGCTTCCGTGGCTATCCTTGGCGCAATCCACTCAGCTAACCCTGTATGTGTTTTCTCAGAGACAGTTTCGATGTGGTAGTAAGTGGTGTCACCTTTCGTTTCAGAGCGATACGCATCACGCTTAATGCCTAATATTTCATGGATACGCATACCCGTTGTGAGTAACAGCCAGAAGATACAGCTATCTCGCAGTAGCAATGTTTCTCTCTTTTTTGACGATTTCAGAATTTCATCAGCTTTATCTAGGTATGATTTAGTAAACTGGCACAGCGGAATTAGCACTTTATTTGGAATAATGGGGGTCTTACCTTTGGTAATGGCTTCCCGATACGCTTCACCAACATACCCTGCTTGCTCATTAGCGGTTGATTGAGGCCAAGGATGCTCTTTGACAAAATCAAACTCTTTGCAGTGGTAATAAAGGTCTTCTAGAATGCGGAATCTATCCACCTTGGTGACTGCTGTCAGTGGTTTAGTCTCGCCTTTTCGTTTTGAGTGCAGGGTATTTACATGCCTAACGTAGGCATTTGAGGTAAAAGCTGTCAGCCCATGTGTAACTGTAGTATCTGAACTTAAAACCCACTGAAAATAACTTTTCAACTTGTCCAATGTTTTCACAAGAGTATTAAGAGCTAACCCCTTTTTGAATTTGCTCCAGATTACCCACTTTGCCATGCGCTTCATTTGAGTATCATCAATCGTAGAAAAAGTAAGGTTTAATGCACTTGCTATAGTTGCTTTCGTACCTTTACTAGCAGGAAACACCCATACATCTTCCTCAAATCGAGATAGCGTTTGGTATTCACCATTGGCGAGTTTAATGTAGGTCACGATACCCGTTAGAGAGCCATCAATGACTTGCTCAAGCGCACTGGTGCTTGGCTTTGGACATTGCTGAATTGCAAACTCAGCTTGTGTGAGTATTAACTCAATTGAACTCATTGCGTCACCTTCAACATATCAAGGTTTTGCCAGTACGGATGTGGATTAGATCTTGCCCGTTCTTTTTCAGTCTCTACACGCTGTAGCTGGCCAAGCTTAGCAAATTCAGGGACAACTTCTTCATCTACGATTCTTAGAACATTTTTTAAATGACGCTTCCAGTCTTTACGACCAAACTCGTCACGGCTTCGAATAATCGCCCAATAAAAACTAAAGAGTTTATACAAATCATCACCTGTAATAACGAAGCTTTTACAGCGGAAGCAGCCTAAAAAGTCATTACAGAACGAGCCATTTTTCGGTGCTTTATCGCCATTCTTAGGGTCTTTACAATGCCCTACAGGGACGCTTGGCTCTGCGCACGTTAGCTCTTTAACTCGTATCTCACCCATTAAGCCCAAGTTGCGCTTTGATTGCTCGGGAGCTTGCAGGTAGTGGTCAAGCGTTCCTGTCCCACTGTGTTTGGCTTGCCGCGCAGCAATTAACAAACTCTCACCACTCAGCTCATAAATACCATTGATGAACGTCTTGCGAAAACGGCTTACATTAAGTTTCATCGTTCGACCATCTTCATCTCTTAAGTCGTACTCTTTGATGAATTTTTTGATGTTATATCTAAGCAGCCTTTCTGCTAGAGAGGAGGCCGTACCTCTCTCGGCACCTATGTGGGCAATTCTAGACTCATAGACAAATAACAAGTCGGAATCGATAGACTTTCTCACTTGGCTATTACGCTCAATGATAGCCTCAATAAGATAAGCCACATCAAGCTTTATTCCTTGCACTACTTCAAGTTCCTGTGATTTTCGTAAATTGTGCAATTGCGTGGAGTTGCCTCTTTTTTTGAATACGGTTAAGAGCTTGCGGCAATCTTTAAGTGGGTGGTCGGTCAATGAGTCGGTAGTCATATTGAGAAGCGGAGATGTGTTGATGCCTGTCTGAATCGCCACAGCTAACAAACACAGTGTTAACTGATAACCTGTTAGTGGTTCGGTCTTTTGATAAATCGGCTTAATTGCTTGTTTTAGCGCAACCACCACCTGCCTTTTTTCATGGGGAGTCAGTGGTTTCTCGCCCTTTGCACGTTTACTTGAATTTGGAAATGGGCTCTTAGGAAAGAAATCACTGTTTAGGTTTATGTCATCAATGACTGACCAATAGCCCTTGTCCCTCATGTGTATCAGCATTGACTTGAGATGAGTGTAGTAACCTTTTAGGGTGTTATACCCTAACTCACAACCTCTAAGGTGCAGTAAATATTGCTCGATCAACTCTGGCGTAATGTCATCTTGTGTTAAGTCCTCACCCGCTGAATACCTAAATAATGTAAGGTATTCAGCGAAATGGAAAAAACCATTTTTAAAATAACCTTTTTGAGTTTCCTCGCTAAGAGCATCGGTATTTTTCAGCAGAGCTTTTGCGGTGTAGTACACTCGATTTGTAATGTCGTCATAACCTTTGCCATAGAAACGAGTAAAATTGACGTTAGAACCATTGCCACCTTTTGAACCGATATTCGGGTAATTCACTACAGGGTTGATTGGTCGGACTATTTCTCGATTTTGAGCAGTGTCAGTTGTTGACTCTACTGCCGATGTTTTCTTTAGCTTGTCTTTGTTAATAGACAGTTTTTTTCTTTGTCTCGCCATATTTCACCTACACAATCGCATCAATCTGTTGTTGATACTCAATCGACAAGTCATCGACCAAATCATTAACCAAATGTAAATATTTCATCGTGGTTGTGATACTTGAATGTCCAAGCCGAGCTTGTAGGTACATCAACGGTTCAAATTTACTGCTTTTATGCTCTAACATTCCTTTCAGCATGTGCGTTGCATAAGTATGCCTTAACATATGCGGTGATACGTGAAAGGGTAATTTAAGCGACTTGAGAGCCTTACCAAAAGCAGAACCTTGAGAAGCCCACCCTTGACCATCAGGCGTTAAAAACAAGCAATTTGACTCCACTTCCGACTCTTGTTGCTTCTGAAAACGAGCCTCATTGACATAACGCCACAAGTCCTCCATCAATCGTGTCGGGATGTGTATTTTGCGCTCTTTCTCACCTTTGGTTCGTGAAATATTGACCTCATAGTAAGCTCTGTTTCCAGTAGGCTTTCTTATTATATTCAAGGGAAACAGCAACAGTTCTTTTCGTCTAATTCCTGTCTGTAGACATAAGCGAACCATCAGCTTTAAGGTTGAATTTTCAATCGCAGATAAAAGATCTCGCACTTCAATTACCGATAAAAATTGAGCTTTTTTCTCAAAGGTTTTCATCATCAAATCAGAGCTGTATTTCTTACCACCATTTCTTTCTGTATGAGCTAAAAACTGCTGGCCTTTATTCACTGAAACGGATTCTAGAGAGTAAGGTAATGACTTAAACCACTTACCGACGCCATAAGAATAGAAACGCACTATCGTTCTTAAATGCTGATTGGTTGAATTTACCGACATGCCAAACTCACCAACACAAAGGTCACGATAAGCACTGACTAACATTTCATCTTCACTGCTTTCTGAAATGTCTCGCCAATCCAAACTGTTCTGCTCACAGAATGTCAGGAATTGAGCTAGGTGATTGCCATACGTCCACCAAGTGTTCTCACTATTCACTCGACCTCGTTTTAAGCACTCATATACCAAGAACTGCAACGCCTCTACACAAAGCATTCCTGATTCAATCCCTAGATCTGAATTATCAACTTCCCACGTTAAGAGGGGAAAGTTAGGGTACTTCACACTTTCAATTTCAAAGTCAGATGTGGATTTAATGCAAAGCATAATCGCCCTAATTCACTGTATATTAACACAGTATAATTGTACGCATTATGCTTTGCTACAAAAATAAACGATTTTTTATGTGGACATTGGTATGTAACACGTTTCTGGACAAAAACGAGTTACTAATAATGACGATGATGATCGTATTATCGTGTCTTCATATAAATTAGTACGAAATACGAACCACAAATTATCTAGCATTGCTTTAAGATGAATAGAAGCCAAAAAGCCGACTTAATGTCGGCTTTTTGGCTGAGTGGTTTAAGGCTTAGCTTTCTACTTCTTCCCAATGGTTTTCGATTTCTTCTAGGCGAATTACTTTTGCAGCTTCCTCAGCTTCAGTATCCGACAGTAAATCAAGAAAATAACTTACGGGATTATTTTTCTCTTGGCTTTCCATATACAAAGCTCTTAAAGCCGCATCTGTAGTACGTGGAATTTTTGTTTGACCTTTCTCATAACGTGCAATTGTCTGTTCATCCACACCAAAACGTGTCGCAAGCATTTTTTGAGAAACATTCATTTCAATACGTAAAAATTTAAATTCCTCATACGCAAGAGGTCTGTTGCTGTCTACAACAGCCTGTGCTATTGCGCTATGAAGTCCGTTCATATCATCAATACTTGTATATTCTTCACCATCGATTTCTTCAACGGTAACACCATTTTTTAGATACACGTTTGATAAACCGCTTTCAGTATAATGGTACATATCAACCTCTTAATCTATCCATACAGTTACTAGAACTGACATAGGACTGTCATGATGATTCTTAAGTGCAACAGTCAACTCAATAACTTTGCCCGCTGCTAAACCTTTCAAGTTAAATTTCCAATCTCCAGAGGCCTCAGGGTATGGACCCTCTCTGAACACCGAATGTTTACTCTTAAGTAGAGTAATAATTTGTGCTGTAGTAACCCCTCGTTCATGCATGCGTTGTTTAACATGCTTGCTCCATCGAATCCTGTGGGTATAGTTCTCTGCCAGATCATTCATTATTTTTCTGGCTGTTCCCTCTGTAAGAGGAAATTCTTTAACGCCTTGTGGATTATTTTCAACCATGAACCACCTATCAATCTGATACCTATCATTTTGATAGGAAGGCAACGTATTGTCAACTATTACTTGAAAAAACTCTAAACGAACTTACTATCGCCGTAAGCAAAAAACAACCCACTACCACCTTCAGCAGAAGAATGAGTTTCTTTCCTAACTCGTCTTGGGGCAGAAATGAGTTTGGCAACATCGCCTCTGTTAGATTCCAATCAGCACAGAAAGTACTACCTCTATAAGAACTATGCTTTAGTTCAGTTCACCCTTACAACCGCAGATATTAACCATTAAAGGAGATGTTACACTTTTAAGTATGCATAACAATAATGTTTGAAACTTTTTAGCCTTCCCAGTCTGTTCCTTTCGTGTCAATAGAAGGTATGTACGACAATAAAGGTCAAAACTTAGATTCAATCAACGTGCCTACCCAAAGATAAATTGTGACAACAAAGATTGAAACTCACTTTTGGACAAAAACGTTTTAGACGTCGGCTGTATTAAGTTAATTTCTATGGGCTAACGCCGCATTAAGCGGTGAGTAATAGCTTGCTAAAATGTGGAACGAAGTGGAGCCGAGCAAGCTGTTACGAATGATCTTCACCCGATAAAGTGGACACCGTCCACGTTTCAATTAACTGCCAATTCAAACTCGGCAGGTGATTTATATCCTAAACTCGAATGCAATCTCAGTCTATTGTAAAAATAATTTAGGTAAACCTTTAATTTTGATAATAGTTTACCGCTGCTCTCAAATTTATTTCCTCGAATTAAATCTGCTTTAAGCGAATGAAAGAACGACTCGACTTCTGCGTTGTCAGTACAGCACCCAGGCCTATTCATACTGGCTTTGATGTTTTTGCTAGCCAAATACTTTTGTACAACGTGAGCACGGTATTCTGCGCCTCGGTCAGTGTGAAATAATACACTCTCTGTTGGCTGTCGTTTCTTTATCGCAAGCCTTAGCGCCTTTAACGTAAGGTCTGTTGTTTTGTTTTTACCAAACGCCCAGCCGATTACTCGACGTGAATATAAGTCGATAACCACAGCAAGGTAATGCCAACGAGCGCCGACTTTTAAATACGTAATATCGCCAGACCATTGCTGATTGATCCCCGTGGCCTTTTCACTATCTTTGCGTTTGTTTTCTATCTCTTTATAAAAGAACTTCACCTTCGCCGGTTTGCTGTAAGTCTTAAGGGCTCTGGCTCTTAAACCGTTTTCTCGCATTAAGCGGGCAACACGTTTTTGGCTTGTGTTTATACCTTCTTTTTTTAGCGCATGAAATACGCGTGGGCTACCATAGGTTTGATGATTTACATTGAAAACGTGCTTTATCTTCAACAACATATTAGCATCTGACAGCGCTCTAGCTGACACTGTTCTGTCACGCCAAGCATAAAACCCACTACGCGAAACATTAAGCCAAGAACACAAGTATTTTACACCTAAGGCTTGTCCGAATTTTGGATGAATCCAAATCGTTCTGATGTACTTCCGCCAGATACCGTTGCCACTTTTTTAGCAGGTCATTCTCCTGATTAAGACGCTCATTTTCTTTCTTAAGCTTTTGAATGTTATCCAGCTCTTTTTTTGTTGGGAATTTACTCATTGTTTCATTGTTGCTTTGATAGCGCGGTACGTTTTTAAACTTACCTTCTCGATACTCTTTTCGCCAACGACTCAGCATTAACGGATGAATATCTAGCGCCTCGGCAACGTCCTTTGACATGACATCGTCTCGTAAGCTTAGTTCGACTGCTTTGATTTTAAAATTAACTGGGTAAAACCATGTCTTTCTAGGTTGGGTATATCTAGGCATTTTAGCCTCCTCAAAGTAATGAGGAGGTGTCCACTAAAACGGGTGAGGAGCAAATCCGACTTTAATGCCTTGTTAGCTGCCTACTACACCTCACGTTTTGAATTAGTAACAAAATTGGTATTTGAAAGCGGAGAGCGATAATAATCCTCATCTAAAAAACGTAAAAGTTTTTTCAATTCAGCTTTTTCAGTAGGTAATTTAATCATTTCAATGCCCTCATCGGTAATAGTCTCAAATGGAATACTAAATTTTAGCGCAACAGCTTTCATTTGATTTAAAGGAACGTTATTCAAAATTTCGCTTTGCTGTACCAATGAGATCTTTCTTCTAATCCAGCTATCGGCCATATTGACAAGTTGGTTCGGGTCTTCAGCTTTTACCATTTCCATTGCTGCAAAGTCAGTAATATCAACATCAGTTGCTTCTTTATAATATTCACTTAAGTCGAATATTTGGCGAAGCAAATGAAAACTAAAGAATTTTAGCACTCCATTTTGATACGTTGCTGAAAGCTTAGTATCAATTGAAATACCAATGCCTTCAATTTTTTTGTACACATCTCCTGAATGAAATATCGATAAACCATTAGTGGAAATAATTTTGCGTTTATCAAAGTACTGAATTAATACTTTTATTGAATTATCTTCAGTTTCATATCCAGTAAATAAAGCCTTAATCGATGTGAAAAAGTTATTACAAGGTTCAACTTCCTCAACACCTAAAGGATTTCTAATCGTCTCTTCTAAATTATCAATATCATCATAATTTTTAATATAAAGTGCTTCACCTTGGTCTGGTTTATATTTACCGTCAAATTCAATTGACTGCTCTATAGCAGCATCAAAAGTTTCACTTTGATCTATTATTAAGTTTGATAATTCCGTTTGAACTTCTTCTGTGAGCTTAAATCTCACAATTCTTTTTGCTGGATCATTTGTTAGAGCAAATAAACTTAATAACATTATAACTTCTCCATAAGCATGCTGTGTGAAATTGACTTCACTGATTGTATTTGTTTGGGGCTTTTTAGCTCTCTTGTTGTAAGCAACGTATATACTACACCGCTCTCAGATTCTATTTTATAAAATCGATACTTAAATAAATATAGAATCGGATGTGATGGGATTGATGTCATTACCCAAAAGACAATAAATAAAATAAATGTAATTGCTGAGATTATTGTAAAATTTAGCTCTACAGCTCTCATGATAATCGGAGCTGTATAACTAGCAACAAAAGCCAAAAGAAATATATCTGTTGATTCTATTTTCTTCGCTTCAAATTTCAATACTTCAGTTGATTTTTCAACCATAGCTAATATAAGCAAAGGTATCGCAGTCCCCAGAATTGAAATTACAATAAGTTGTACAACTGCTGTATCGAACCCGTGAATATTGTACCTAACAAAAGCTAGAGCTAATAATGTTGGTGAAAAAGCAGATACAAATAAAAGAGTTTTCATCCAGTTACGCATAAACATCCTTATAGGCAGCTAACGCTTTGCTAAGCGGCAATAAAATAGCTGGCTAAAATTAGCGAGGAACGAGCAAAAGCCAGCTGTTTTTTGTCCGTTTAAGCAACTTGATACTCATTGAGCCTCCTCCCCAGCATCGCGATTATTCGCTACGCTGAAAAGGCAACCAACCTTACAGGAGAAAGCTCAATGAACTTTTACAATAACATGCATCCATATTATTGTGGAATCGATTTACACGCGCGATTACTTTACGTCTGTATCATTGATAATACAGGACTTATCCTTGTTCACAAGAAAATTAAAGATGACCCAGAAGCACTACTAAAACTACTTAAACCGTATACCGGTGACATTGTGGTTGGCGTAGAATGCATGCATTGCTGGTATTGGGTCGCTGACTTTTGTAAAGAACACACTATCGACTTTATTCTCGGTCATGCGTTATATATGAAGGCGATTCATGGCGGTAAAGCCAAAAACGATAAAATAGATTCATATAAAATTGCCAAACTCATCCGAGGGGGAAACTTCCCACTTGCTTATGTGTATGACAAAGATATGCGTGCTACGCGCGACTTATTACGCCGAAGAACTAAAATTGTTCGCCACGGGGCTGATTTAAAAGCCCATGTCGCCAATACCGCCAGCCAGTACAATTTATCTGCCCACAACGTGAATTTAAAGAACGTCTGCGACAGAGAAAAGATGCGCTATTACTTCCCTGACCCCGTTGTGCAACGATCTATTAATTTAAATATGGCCATACTCGATTGCTATCACAATGAGCTTAAGCCTTTAGAGCATTATATTGAACAAATGGCCAAGCAACACAACCCTGTCCACCTTAATATCTTGCAAACAATTAGTGGTATAGGCCGCATTCTCGCACTTACCATTATTTATGAAATTGGTGACATCAATCGCTTTTCAAGCGTACAAAAGTTCGCTTCATATAGTCGGTTAGTCAAATGTAAAGCAGAGTCTGCCGGCAAAACCTATGGCACCCAAGGTAACAAAATTGGCAATGCACATCTAAAATGGGCGTTCTTCGAAGCCGCTGTATTGCTGCTGCGTCACAATCATAACGCCAACAAATACCTCGAAAAACTACAAAAACGAATGAGCAAAGCCAAAGCACTGTCAGCGCTTGCGCATAAGCTTGGTCGCTGTGTTTATTATATGCTTAAAAAAGAGACGGTATTCGATGAAGCAAAATTCTTAAAGAGTTAGTCACGGTACTGAGTGAGCTGAACATCTAACTGGATATAAGGCTGAGCATCAATCAATTGGGTGAATTAATAACCAACAAGGTTTAACCTGATTATATGCCTACAGACCTAAGCCACTTGTCTTGATTAGACGCTCAGTACGCGTGCATTAATACAATAAACAAAGTCGCTTACACCTGACTTGAGCCTGAAACTAACTGGATCATAATGATGAAACCAGCCGCCTTGAATAGTGCCATGATGAGGTTAACCGATGAATGTCTAGTGCCCCAGCAACCCCAAAAGGATATGGGAAAAACCTGGCTGCGATGAGATCGCAATAAGAGATTACTGCGTAACGCACCCTAGATGTGTTTGCCGTAAGCTACTTGCTTAACAGCCGTATCGACAGACGAAGTAAACGAATTTGTTTATTGGTTTAGAATTGACCGTCAATTTATAAAAACGGTCAAAAAGAACACTAATGCCTATTGACAGAGTTAAGGCTCATATGTGTTAGAGCTATTTTTTAAAGGCTTTAATTATGGTCTCGAATGTAGTTAAATTTTTATAAGTAAAACAAAATAAAACAACGTAACAAGCAATACATTTATTTAAATCTATTACTGTAATTTCGTAAGCGCGCATTTAAGCAGTGCGCTTAGCTATAATCGAAGTCTAGCTGCACATTCCACGGCATTAGGTCGGTAAAATCATCATCACCCTCATCTCGATTCGGCAACGTTTTAAATAAATGCACAAAGTAGTAATAAGGATTGATGTCATTGGCACGGCAG
>NZ_JBQKUL010000071.1:0-13554 GCF_054968565.1 Pseudoalteromonas sp. G5_S1_54_S4
ATCCCCGAAGCCCGTTAACTTTCCCCTAGACAAAAAAAGACCCAGAGCTATAAGAACTCTGGGTTATAGAGGGGCTCGTATTTGAGCCCTGCGCTAACTAAAGACACTTTCAGATTCTTAGGGAGAAGAAGAAAGTTATTTAAGTATAGTCAAAAGTGCTAAAAATACACATTTTTGTTCGTTTTTTATACTGCTGTAATTACAGCAAGTTACATTTGTTATGCACATCTTTATTAGAGTTTACGCCCAGTTTATTAACTGCGTATTTTGTACTAAATCTCTTGGTAAAGAGTTTTTAACTTTATTTTTTTGCCATTTCCCTAAGCCAATAGGGCAACCACATAAAGTTAGGATCACCTCGCCGCTGGATTTGGTTACCTCTTCTAGGCGTATATCTTTACCATTAAAGTAATCGTTAGCCTGTTCATTGGTTAATGCCAGTACATTACTTTTACACTGCTTACCAAATACGGTGGCAAATTCGTGCGTTAGGCGTACGCCATTTTTATGAATAACGCCTACTTGTATCCCTAATCGCGCATATTTAATTTTGTTTTGTATCGCTTCAAACTCATCAGGAAACAGCCAAAGCTCTTTGTCGCGTTGTTTTAACGTACCTGGCAGACTCGTTAAACCAAATTGCTTTTTAAGGAAGCTCATAAACGCAGCACTTTGTTTAGTATCAAAGTCACTAAAGGGGAACGCGCCTTTTTTAACTTTTAATGTTTGGTTTTCGCAGCTGCTGTGCTTTTTAAATTTGGCAATAAAAAAGCCTTCGCTGTCAAATGTTTGCGGCCAAACATGTAAGTAGCCCTCTGTGGTGGTTGCTTTATCAGCCCCAGGGAATAAGTCGCTTAATGACTCAGGGCTTATATATTCGCCAAACTCATCTAATAATGCGCTGCATACTTGTTGGTTTTCGAGTGGGGTTAACGTACAGGTTGAATACACTAATGTGCCACCGGGTTTAAGTGCGTAAAATGCACTTTTAATCAGATCTTTTTGTACTTGAGCAATGGTAATATTTGACTCGATAGACCAATTTTTTAGCGCGTCACTATCTTTACGTACCGTGCCTTCGCCAGAGCAGGGCGCATCAAGTAAAATGCTGTCAAAGCACTCAAACATGTAATTGCCAAATACCACACCATCAAAATGCGATAACGCACAATTACCAACCCCCATTCGCTTTAGCGTGGCACTGAGTACTTTTAAGCGCGATGACGACAGCTCATTTGCAACCAAAACACCTTGATTGTTCATTAGTGCAGCTAGTTGTGAGGTTTTAGAGCCCGGTGCCGAGG
This sequence comes from Pseudoalteromonas sp. G5_S1_54_S4, assembly GCF_054968565.1. Taxonomy (NCBI): domain Bacteria; kingdom Pseudomonadati; phylum Pseudomonadota; class Gammaproteobacteria; order Alteromonadales; family Pseudoalteromonadaceae; genus Pseudoalteromonas; species Pseudoalteromonas sp. G5_S1_54_S4. The sequence goes on from NZ_JBQKUL010000071.1 coordinate 1,305, forward strand.
CCATATCGAGTACTGTGTTACTGGTTTTAAGGCTTTGCTTTAGTGCCATTGGCGGCAACATTGAGCTTGCCTCTTGTACGTACATTGCGCCACTTAAATGTAAATCGGTATTGCCCAGCGCTAAATTTTGCTCTTCATCTTTTGGGCGCTCTAGCCAAAAACCTTCATCGCACCATGGAATAGTAGTGAGTTGCCAATTTTTTTGAGCCGCATGGCGTTTAAATTCTTCAACACTCATTTTTAATGTATTAACGCGAACAGACTTACGTAAAGACCGACGACAGGCATTTAAAAAATCATCTAATGTAAGGTGATCAGGCAGATAAGTTTTTACGTCGTCTATAAATTGCTCTGGAATATAAGTGTTAGCGTCCACGATTTGGCTCATACAATAAAAATTAAAGCCAGATAATAGCATTTTTGACGATTTTTTTCAGTGTTAAAAATGAAAGAGTAACCCTTTCAAAGTGTCGACACCTTATTCAGTAAAACGGCTTAAATACTATTTTTTATTATACTTTTAGCTAATGCTGTCGACAATGTGGTGGTTTTTTATTCATTTTTAGTGTTTTCAGGGTTGACACTGTAGGTTAATAAGCACATAGTTAACCCATAAATTGTCGACAATATAAAAAACTTTATGACACAGCACTTTTTGAACGACACCGCAGTTACAACCGCTTCCGATAAAGTGTTTGTAGATATGCGCCGCGAGATAGTAGAAGGCAGTATTGCACAAGGCAGTAAAATATCAGAGCCGGAACTTGCAAAGCGTTATGGTGTAAGCCGTGCAACCCTTAGAGAGGCATTAAACCGTTTAGAAAGTTGTTATTTAGTTGAGCGCAAAGCCAATATAGGTTGCCGTGTTGTGGCATTAACCGCAGAGCGTTTAATTGAGGTTTACCAAGTGCGCAGTGCCCTTGAGGGACTTGCATGTAGGTTAGCTGCCGACAATATGGAACCAGATGAAGTACAAGGCTTGAAACAATTACTTAATCAGCATTTGCAAACTCAGCGTGTTAAAGAAGGTGAGTCGTACTATCAAGAAGCCGGCGACTTAGATTTTCATTACAGAATAATCAAAGGCAGTAAAAACGCGCACTTAATTCATTTGTTATGCCACGATCTGTACCAGTTAATAAGAATGTACCGTGTACAAATGGGTATGGTAGGGCCGCGGGTATCGAAAGCGTTTGATGAGCATTTAGCCATTATTAACGCCATAGAAAATCATGATGGTGAGCTGGCCGAAATGCTAATGAAGCGCCATATCAGTGCATCACAAGCAAATATACAAACAAAATTTGATAGATATCAATCAGTACAAGCCGTGCAAAATCACGTGGCTAACTAGTACAGGTGTAACATTATTAAAAAATACTAAGTTGCCAAAGAGCAGCCCCGTTCAAAGTTAGGAGAAGGTAATGTCAGCAGGATTAAAATTTAAACAGGCAATTGCAAATAACCACCCGTTACAAGTGGTAGGTACTATTAACGCGTACACCGCGATGATGGCTGAAAAAATGGGCCATCAGGCTATTTATTTATCGGGTGCAGGTGTGGCTAATGCCTCATTTGGTATGCCAGATTTAGGGATGACCAGCCTTGATAACGTGCTTGAAGATATTCGCCGTATTACCGGTGCTAGCGATTTACCTTTGTTAGTGGATGCCGACACAGGTTGGGGTGGGGCGTTTAATATTGCCCGTACCGTTAAAGAAATGACTAAAGCGGGGGCAGCAGGCTTTCATATTGAAGACCAAGTGGCGCAAAAGCGTTGTGGCCATCGCCCTAATAAAGAAATAGTTACCCAAGCTGAAATGGTAGACCGAATTAAAGCGGCGGTTGATGCTAAAACCGATAGCGATTTTTACATTATGGCGCGTACCGATGCGTTTCAAAAAGAAGGCTTAAATGCGGCGATAGACCGTGCAGCAGCTTGTGTTGAAGCTGGTGCCGATGCGATTTTTGCAGAAGCGGTTCATGATCTTGCTGATTACCAAGCATTTACTAAGGCGATTAATGTGCCTATTTTGGCCAATATTACTGAGTTTGGCCAAACCCCAATTTACACCAAAGAGCAACTAAGCGATGTGGGCGTAGAAATGGTGCTTTACCCACTTAGTGCGTTTAGAGCAATGAATAAAGCCGCACTTAACGTGTATTCAGCAATTTTGAATGAAGGTTCTCAACAGAGCCAAATTGAAAACATGCAAACGCGTGCAGAGCTTTACGACTTTTTAGATTATCACTCGTACGAAAACACACTCGATAACCTTTTTTCAGCAAAATCTGACAAATAATAAAAATTTCAACAGGAGACACATCATGGTAGATAAAGCATTAGGTGGCGCAGGCTTACGTGGCCAAGTAGCAGGACAAACAGCATTATGTACAGTAGGGCAAACAGGCTCAGGTTTAACTTATTGTGGTTACGATATTAGTGAACTGGCTGAAAAAGCGCAGTTTGAAGAAGTGTCGTTTTTACTTTCTCGCGGGGAGCTACCAACATCAAGCGAACTGGCAGAGTACAAAGCAAAACTTAAAAGCTTGCGCGGTTTACCAGAGGCACTAAAAACAGTGCTTGAGAACATTCCAAAAGAGGCACATCCAATGGATGTAATGCGCACAGGGTGTTCTATGCTAGGTAACCTTGAAATGGAAAATGACTTTAGCGAAGCAAACGATGCGATTGACCGTATGGTGGCAATTTTCCCAAGTATTATTTGTTACTGGTATCGTTTTACTCATGACGGTGTTCGCATCGAAACACAAACTGATGATGATTCAGTAGGTGCACACTTTTTAACGCTATTACACGATAAAGCGCCAAGTGAATTATTTGCACAAGTAATGAATGTATCACTAATTTTGTACGCAGAGCATGAATTTAATGCCTCTACCTTTACCGGTCGCGTGTGTGCATCAACGCTTTCTGATATTCACTCATGTGTAACTGGCGCAATTGGTACCTTACGTGGTCCACTGCATGGTGGTGCCAACGAAGCCGCCATGGATATGATTGAAGGCTTTAGCAGCGCCGATCAAGCTGAAGACGCGCTAATGGGGATGCTTGAGCGTAAAGATAAAATTATGGGCTTTGGCCACGCAATTTACCGCGAGTCAGATCCACGTAACGTTATTATTAAAAAGTGGTCTGAAAAATTAGCCGCAGAAGTGGGTGATGAGGTGCTTTACCCGGTATCTGTTCGTTGTGAAGAAGTCATGTGGCGTGAGAAGAAGTTATTCTGTAATGCTGATTTTTTCCATGCATCGGCGTACCACTTTATGGGTATTCCTACTAAGTTATTTACGCCTATCTTTGTAATGAGCCGTGTAACCGGTTGGACAGCGCATGTAAAAGAGCAACGTGCAAATAACCGTATTATTCGCCCAAGTGCTGATTACACCGGGCCAGATGCGCGTAGCTACACGCCAATCGAATCAAGAGGCTAATTAGTTAGCGTTTAAGGTGAGCCTAGCTCACCTTTTATTGTTTATAGCGCTGATGATTACTCATTATAGCGCTTTAGCGTACTCTCCTCCGTCACCAAATTAGCGAATTTATTATGACCATTATTAATAACACCCAATACCGTAAGCCTTTACCAGGCTCAAATGTTGATTACTACGATACCCAAGCCGCCGTCGATGCCATTAAGCCAGGCGCATACGCTACACTACCTTACAGTTCGCGTGTATTTGCCGAAAACTTAGTGCGTCGCTGTGAGCCCGAAATGCTAACCGATGCGCTTAACCAAATAATTGAGCGTAAACAAGACTTAGATTTTCCGTGGTATCCGGCACGCGTTGTATGTCATGACATTTTAGGCCAAACCGCACTGGTTGATTTAGCGGGCCTGCGCGATGCTATCGCTGCAAAAGGCGGCGATCCTGCAAAAGTAAATCCGGTTGTACCTACTCAACTGATTGTGGATCATTCATTAGCTGTTGAGCACGCAGGTTTTGATCCCGATGCATTTGAAAAAAACCGCGCCATTGAAGATAGACGCAACGATGACCGTTTTCATTTTATAAATTGGACCAAAACCGCGTTTAAAAATATTGATGTGATCCCACCGGGTAATGGCATCATGCATCAAATTAACCTTGAAAAAATGTCGCCGGTGATTCAAAACCGCGATGGCATTGCGTTCCCAGATACCTTAGTAGGTACCGACAGCCATACCCCACATGTTGATGCTTTAGGTGTTATTGCTGTTGGCGTAGGTGGCCTTGAAGCCGAAAGCGTAATGCTTGGGCGCGCATCATATATTCGTTTACCAGATATAGTGGGCGTAGAGCTTACCGGTAAACGCCAGCCTGGCATAACTGCAACCGATATTGTACTGGCGATTACCGAATTTTTACGTGAGCAACGTGTGGTATCGACTTACCTTGAGTTTTACGGTGAAGGGGCCGATGCACTAACCCTGGGTGATAGAGCGACCATTTCGAACATGACCCCAGAATTTGGCGCCACCGCTGCTATGTTCTACATTGACGATAAAACTATTGATTACTTGCGTTTAACAGGCCGTGATGAAGATCAAATTGCCCTGGTAGAAAACTACGCTAAAACAGCGGGTTTATGGAGTGATAGCTTAAAAACAGCGCATTACGATCGTGTACTTAAGTTTGATTTATCAAGTGTAGGGCGCAACATTGCAGGGCCTTCAAATCCGCATCGTCGTGTATCTACCAGCGATTTAGCTAAAGAAGGTATTTCGGGCGTTGTTGAAAACGAAGAAGGCTTAATGCCCGATGGTGCGTGTATTATCGCCGCTATTACCAGCTGTACTAATACCAGTAACCCGCGCAATGTAATTGCTGCAGGTTTATTAGCGCGAAATGCAAACGCTAAAGGCTTAATGCGTAAACCGTGGGTTAAAACATCCCTGGCACCGGGCTCTAAAGCAGTGCAATCGTACCTTGAAGATGCAAACTTACTCACTGAACTAGAGCAACTTGGTTTTGGTATTGTTGGTTTTGCCTGTACCACTTGTAACGGTATGAGTGGTGCGTTGGACCCTAAAATTCAACAAGAAGTGATTGATCGCGACCTATATGCAACGGCTGTGCTTTCGGGTAACCGAAATTTTGATGGCCGAATTCATCCGTATGCAAAGCAAGCGTTTTTAGCGTCACCACCTTTAGTAGTTGCTTATGCAATTGCGGGCACCATTCGCTTTGATATAGAAAAAGATATACTCGGTAAAGATCAACAAGGTAACGATGTAACCTTAAAAGATTTATGGCCATCTGATGAAGAAATAGATGCGGTTATCAAACAAAGCGTAAAACCAGAGCAGTTTAGAAAAGTATACGAGCCAATGTTTAACTTAACTGTTGATTACGGCGAAGATAACGACCCACTTTACGATTGGCGCCCAGAAAGTACGTATATTCGCCGCCCACCTTATTGGGAAGGGGCTTTGGCAGGTGAGCGCAGTATGACAGGTATGCGCGCGTTAGCAGTACTTGGCGATAACATTACAACCGATCATTTATCACCTTCTAATGCGATTATGGCCAGCAGCGCAGCAGGTGAATACTTAACTAAAATGAACGTACCAGAAGAAGACTTTAACTCGTACGCAACGCACCGAGGCGATCACTTAACCGCACAACGAGCTACATTTGCAAACCCTAAACTATTGAACGAAATGGTATTAGATGAAAACGGAGAAGTGAAGCAAGGATCGTACGCACGTATAGAGCCAGAGGGTGAAAACACGCGTATGTGGGAAGCAATCGAAACCTACATGCAGCGTAAACAGCCACTCATTATTGTGGCAGGCGCTGATTACGGTCAAGGCTCTTCGCGCGATTGGGCAGCAAAAGGCGTTAGGCTTGCTGGTGTTCAGGTTATTGCAGCCGAAGGGTTTGAACGTATTCACCGTACTAACTTAATTGGTATGGGCGTATTGCCGCTTGAATTTAAACCAGGCACAACGCGTAAAACACTTAACCTAGATGGTAGCGAAAGCTACGACGTGAAGGGTGAACCAACACCAGGCGCAACCCTAGAGCTTGTTATTACGCGTAAAAATGGCGAGGTATTAAACGTACCGATGAAGTGTCGACTTGATACGCAAGAAGAGCTTTCTATTTATGCAGCGGGCGGTGTGTTACAACGCTTTGCGCAAGACTTTTTAGAAGCCACGCAAGCATCATAAGGACGCACGTTATGTTTAAACCACAAATTAAAGTGCCTGCGACCTATATGCGTGGTGGCACGAGTAAAGGGGTGTTTTTTAATTTAACCGATTTACCTGCACCTGCCCAAGTGGCAGGTGAGGCGCGCGATAGCTTATTATTGCGCGTTATTGGTAGCCCAGATGCATACGGTAAACAAACCGACGGCATGGGCGGTGCAACCTCAAGCACCAGTAAAACGGTTATTTTGAGTAAAAGTGAGCAGCCCGATCACGATGTTGATTATTTATTTGGGCAAGTCGCCATTGATAAAGCGTTTGTTGATTGGAGTGGTAACTGCGGAAACTTAACATCTGCCGTGGGCGCGTTTGCCATCAGCAATGGTTTAGTTGATAAAAGCAGAGTGCCTGATAATGGCATTGCTATTGTGCGCGTATGGCAGGCGAACATTAAAAAAAGTATTTTAGTGCATGTACCTATGACTAACGGTGAAGTACAAGAAACCGGTGACTTTGAGTTAGATGGTGTGACGTTTCCTGCCGCTGAAGTAAAGCTTGAATTTATTGACCCTGCTGATGGTGATGGTGCGCTATTTCCAACAGGCAATGTGGTTGATGATTTAGAAGTACCAGGTGTGGGGACGTTAAAAGCAACCATGATCAACGCAGGAATCCCGACTATTTTTGTAAATGCCAGCGATATTGGTTATTCCGGTACTGAGCTACAAGATGATATAAACGCTGATGAAGCCGCACTCACTAAGCTTGAAACCATTCGTGCCTATGGCGCGGTAAAAATGGGACTAATTAGTACTATTAATGAAGCGCAAGCACGCCAACACACACCTAAAGTGGCGTTTGTGGCTGCACCGCTTAATTACAAATCATCAAGTGGTAAGCAGGTTAATGCAAGCGATATAGATTTGTTAGTACGTGCAATGTCAATGGGTAAGTTACACCATGCGATGATGGGCACAGCCGCTGTCGCTATTGGCACAGCAGCCGCAATTGACGGAACATTAGTTAATTTGGCCGCTGGTGGCGGTGCTATTAACGAGGTTAACTTTGGTCATCCATCGGGCACACTTAAAGTAGGTGCCGAGGCGGTTGTTACAAATGGCCAATGGCAAGTGACTAAAGCGAGTATGAGCCGCAGCGCACGTGTATTAATGGAAGGCTGGGTAAGAGCGCCATTTGATTTTTAAACATTATATAATAGCTGATGGCTTTGAGAGCATCAGCTTTATAGTTACCATGTAGTTTAAAATAAATCGTTAATTATCCAAGGTTATAACACTGTTGTTTTTTATTTTTTATAAAGCTATCAAACTCATTGTTTGCATGCATATTCGCAATTTCAGTATTTATATCTTCCAAAATAGATTGCCATTGTGATGCACTTTTAGTTACAGAATAATATAGGTTTTTGTATTCAATGCTTGGCATTAATGCAACGAGCGCATTTAGCATCCTTTTTTTATCTCTATTTGATAAAAGTGACTTGTAAACGCTGGCTTTAAGTACTTCTAAGTCAGCAACAATAAGCTCAACACGACCGTTTAATAGCAAGTGAATAAGCTGATATTCACTGTTTGCCACAATGGTTTTTATTTCACCTTGATCAATAAGTTCATCGAGTTTAGCACTATTCTTGTATGAACGAACGACGCCCATCACTCGGTTTTTTACAGAGTTAATGCTGCCATCGTAGTCAATAGTATGATCCTTTAGCGCAACAAATGATAAATCGCCACCAGGAATGGGCTCAGATAACGCCAATAACTGATTACGTGTTTTGGTTAAAATGTTTTCTGACATTACATCGTCACTAATAAAATACTCAGGAAATAAAATATCAGCTTTACCTAATTCAGCTTCACGAACGGCACGCGCCCAAGGGTAAAACTCTATATGTACACCATAGCCGCGTCTTACTAACATGCTTACTGTGAGTTGATATAGCCAGCCCTTATTGCATAAGTGATCGTCTATATAAGGGGGCCAATTAAGTGTAACTAAGCGAAGGACGGTATCAGCCTCTAAATTATAACCGTAACCGCTTTTGTATTTTTCGCCAGGAAGGGTGATATTTTTATCATTAACTGTGTAAGTTACTGGCGCAGGATCTGCGTAAGTAAAAAGTGAAATAAGTAAGGCAGCGATTAAAAATATTCTCATAAGGATAATGCATTTTTATCTTTAATTTTAAGTTTAGTGCGTTATTTGGAATAAACAACTTAAATAGTGAGGTTCTTCTAGGGTCTGTTGACCTTTCAAGGTTAAATTTGCAGCAGTCTGTTTGGTATTTAGGCAAGGCAGAGCCTATGTGGTGTGGTTATTCCCCATAAATAGGCGATAACGCAGCATCAATGCCAAACAGGCGCTGCCCGAAGGGTTCTGCCTAGGGGCGATTTACTCTTTGTTGCCTACATGGATGTAGGTAAGGGGCGTGAGCAGGACGCGGAAGCTTTGCTCGGTTTTGACTTAGCCCACTAGGTTACAAACCTCGCGCCGCGATTAAACCGCCCCTAGTTTGAACAAATTGTAATCCGCAAAGGTCAACAGACCCTAGTATAAAAACAATTAAATATAGCCTTAAAAAGCGATAACTATTAACATGCAAAGGTAAGTAATTTCACTTTAATACGACATAACAACTAAAAGTCTTTTTACTAGAGGGAATTTTTATGGCTAACAAGCCAATAAGTGAAGATAATCCATTTGCTAATTTATCTGATGTGCAGTGTGAGCAGATCCAAAATTGGTACCAAAAGCATATTTCTTCAACCTTACATTCTTTACTTAAAGGCAGTAAGTCTGGGCAAGTTATTGAGAGTAAGTTAGAAAGTACTTTAAATAAAGCGCTCTCTCAGAGCAAACAGCTTACTACTTATGCTATTGAGGGTAATTCGAGTATTAAATTAAAAAATGCCAGTGTTATGGCTGAGCTTAATGATACCCGTGATTTGTTTTATGGCGCGCAAGTTAAAATAAATAAACTAGAGCAAAAAATAACAACCAGTGCTCAAGAAATACAATTATTAGAGACAGAAAAAAGCGAACTGCAGCTAGAAGTACGTAGTTTAAAGCAACGTTTAAATCACGTACTTTCAAGGCTAGAATCGCAAGGTGTCTCATTCCAAAAAAGCCATTATGTAGGACGTATATTAGTTCAGGCTTTGCGAGCAAGTTTTGAAAATTGGCAGCAAACTCCACAAGGAGAGCCCTTTAAAAATCATGATTTTTACAAGCTTTTCCCGCGTGTTTTGTACTCAAGCTTATTAAAGGAAATAGAAAAACTGCTAGGGGAGCACGATTATAATCAAATCGAGCGTTCACTTAGTGATTTTGTGTTTAAGCAAAAGGGCTCGCCTGTAGAAAATTGGCCAGATGAAGACCCGATTTACGAGACGCGGTTAATTAACCAAAAGCAGTCAGAGCTGTTAATAAAATTACATAGCCAACACCTGCAACGAAAAAACTTTACGTCCTATTTAGAAAAACGCCTTTCTAGTACTGGCTTTACCCATAAACACAGTGATTTATTGATGACGCTGGTTGAGTTTGCGACAAATGATGAAAATAGTAAGTTTTCTAGTTACTGCCATTAATTAGCAATATTTGTTTGGCTCGTCAGTAGTAAAGGTGTAATTAGAGGGGATTGTTGAAGCCCAAGTTGCTTTAGCCTAGCTGCAATATTGCCTTGCGTGAGTGCTTGCTTTACCCATTTATACAAGGTGCTTATATCTAGCGTGTGGTTTGGGCGCAGTAATAACTGATGTTTATAGGTTTGCGCGACGCGTTCAGAGATAAGCAGCTTTTTTTTACTTTCTGGGTATTTATTGAGGTATTGATTTAAGTAAGAACGGGTAACAATCGCCATATCGCTGCGTTTTTTTAATACTAATTCAATACTTTTTTTATGACTGCTCAGTAACGTCATTTTATATTCGTTTTCAAGTATTGAGGGATTGTTTTCAAAGTTTGCTAACTGATAGTGATAGCCTAAAATCCCAATTAGGGCTTTATCGTCTAAGTTATCAAACCAAGCTTGTGGCTTTGCAAATTGCTTTAAAGCAATAAATACTTCGCTGTCTGTTGCTATCACAGGGGAGCTACTGATTATATGGTTGCCTTGTAGCCACCCCCAGTTTGGATCTTCAAAAAATACCGCATCGAACAAACCTTGCTGATAATCTTTAAAGCGCCGAATAGGTGTGGTGAGCACAAGCTCAAAATGATAGTCAGATTGTATTTTATTGAGTTCGCTAATTAGCTCTACGGTAAGGCCTGAAGCACGGCCGTCAACAATCTCTATGTAAGGAGGAAATTCATAGCCACCCACTTTGACTAGGGTTTTAGCTTGAACTTGCCCAGCAAAAATAAATAGCAATAGTAATGTAATGAGTGCGGCAGACTTCACAGGTAAATCCTTTCCTAGAATACTTTCTGATATTTCATCTTATAAGATAGCCTACTTGTTAACATAGTATCAATTTTCAAGCAATAAATTCTGACTTTGCAACGTGATTAAATGGATGTTACCTAATATTTGTTAAGGAGGTTTAGAGCGTGTGCGCTTTTTTGGAGCTTTTTGATGTTGGCGTTGCTTGATGGCGGGTGTTTCCCCCAATGTCGGGTGGCGCGGCTTCGCCACTTAACCGACCTACGTTCCCAACAATTAACGTAGGTTGGATAAGCCGGAGGCGTCATCCGACGATGTTGGATAATTCGAAGGCGCCATCCGACGATGTTGGATAATTCAAAGGCGTTATCCTAAGGTATTGAATAACCCAGAGGTATTAGCCGTTTATTATAAGGAGATTTTTTGTGAGATATCGTCGAAATTATCAACAGGGAGGAACGTATTTTTTTACGGTTAATTTGCAGGATCGTAAAGAGTCATTATTGGTTGAGCATATTGATTTATTGCGTGGGGCTGTGCGCTGGGTAAAAATGCATAAACCATTTTATATTGATGCGTGGGTGGTGTTGCCTGATCATATGCATGCAGTGTTAACTTTACCCGAAGGTGATAGCGATTATTCTGGTCGTTGGCGAGAAATTAAAAAACGTTTTTCTAAAGGCTTGCCTAAAAACGAACATGCATCACTCGCACGCATTAATAAAAATGAACGAGGGATTTGGCAACGCCGTTTTTGGGAGCATACCATTGTTGATGAACGTGATTATTGGCACCATGTAAATTATGTTCATTTTAATCCGCTTAAACATGGTTTGGTTGAACGGGTGGTTGATTGGCCTTATTCAAGCTTTCATAAAGCGGTCGCATCAGGAATGTACAGCCGTAATTGGTGTGGGGAATAATATAATATATTTTATGTCGGGTGTTTCACATACGTTAACAATAATGAACGTAGGTTGGATAAGCCAGAGGCGCCATCCGACGATGTTTGATAATTCGGAGGTGCCATCCGACGATGTTTGATAATTCGGAGGCGCCATCCGACGATGTTGGATAATTCGAAGGCGCCATCCGACGATGTTGGTATTGGTCATTACCGGTTCAGGCTTTGCTTTATGTTGGATGGCGTTTAGTGTTGGAATGTTACCTAATTTATGGTGTTTTACCAATGTCGGGTGGCGCGGCTTCGCCACTTAACCGACCTACGTTCTTTTTGAATTGGTACGACTGAGTGGATTTGGAGCATTGACCCTTGGAGCGGGTGATTAAGAGTAGGTAGTGCTTTTTCTTGAGGTGTTTTTTTGAATTGGTACGACTGAGTGGATTCGAACCACCGACCCCTACCATGTCAAGACGTTAGTTTAATTACTTCTATAAATAATAATCTCCAGTAAATATAATGAATTGCATATTATTACAATAGCTTAGATAAAATTTAGTTAATATTAAAATCTGTTTTTGAGTGTTTTACGAACATTTAAAGCTTGATCTGGGCACTACTTAGGCACATTATGAAAATGTCAAAAATGACTACTTATTGTTCTGGTGCTGAATATGATTGATGAGAATGTTGAAGGCAAATTAAAAAAGATCGATGAATTATTAGACAGGTCTACATTTGAGTATATTGTCGCAGAAAATATTACCCTTGAAAAAACCATAGATA
>NZ_JBQKUL010000072.1:0-13259 GCF_054968565.1 Pseudoalteromonas sp. G5_S1_54_S4
GTTATAGCAGCCTAAATACTAATAGCCAGTACTTTTGATCTAAGTGCTTATTTTTTGACTATTTTGTGCAAATACACAGCAATTACACTGCGTTTAAGGCTATTTGAAATGATTTGCAAAGGGAAAATAAATACGTTAAATTAAATGATATACTATCACATAACATTGAAGGCATTTAATGAAACCCAATATTCACCCTGATTACCATGTGGTTGCTTTTCATGATACTGCAGCCGATTCATATTTCATTATAGGTTCAACCATCAAAACCGACCGCACTATCGAAATAGACGGTAATACATATCCCTATGTGCCTATTGATGTCTCAAGTAACTCACATCCATTTTATACAGGCAAACAAAAAACGCTCGCATCCGATGGTCGCGTTGCGCAATTTAATCGTCGTTTTAAAAACTTATCTTCGGCTAAAAAGGAAAGCAAATGAAAGTATTAAGTTCATTAAAAAGTGCAAAACAACGACCTGGTTGTCAAATTGTAAAACGTAAAGGGCGCGTGTTCGTGATATGTAAAGATAACCCAAGATTTAAGGCCGTACAGGGTATGAATAAAAAATAGTGGGATAAAATAATAATGCCGAGTTTATTACTCGGCATTATTATTAAAGGGTATTTACTTTACTTCAACAGAAAACTCAGGCACTGCCTGAATAACCTTTTTCACGGTACATGTATTTACAGCAGCAATAAGTGCTTTTTTATATTTATCGGGGAAACCTTCAGGCAACCCAATTTCAATAGAAAAACGTTTTTTACCGTTTTCATCTACATTCTCGTTATTTTGTGTCAGCGTCATGCCGTCGGTTGAGATCTCTCTTTGCTGACAAAATTTACGCGCATAAAAACCAGCGCACAAAACCATGCTAACCAAAAAATAGTCAAATGGTTCTGGGTGCTCTGCCCCACCACCGGCATTGATGCTTTGATCGCTTATTACTTCATGCTCACCAAACTTAGTACTTAATTTTTGACCGTCTAACATTGAAACTGAAATTTCCATTGCTAATCCTCATTTTCCAAACAGTAATTCAAAAAAGCCTGGAGGCTCATGTAATTTATGATATTTTTTGCGTAAATTATCGATAGCTTTAAGTGGTTTTTTTGCAGCTTCGAGTTCCTGCTCATTAGCTATTTTTTTTGCCAACTGGGCTTGAACAAGTACTTTATCGAGCCCTTGCACCGACTTCTGAGCTTCTTTATAAAATTTGGCTTGCTTACTTTGCTCTATCAATTTAATAAATTCATCGATAGCACCATTAAATTCTTGCAGCTGGGTTGCTTCAACACTTTGTTTATAAGCCAGCCCAATATTTTTCATGGTCTTTTCTAAATCACTTACGTCATTAGCGGCAACTGTTTGACTAAAGAGTAATACTATTAACAATAAAACTGCTTTCATTCATAAATCCTAAAAAAATTAATTGCTGCATACATGCTAAACTTACTAGGGTATTATATAGCATAACGCTTAGATGTCACCACGGAGCTAGTTAGCAAGGTAAAAATCGAGCTTTATAAAATATATAGAGAAACATATGCCTTTGTTTAAATTATACCGCCTGATAACTTATACCTGCCTGCTATTCAGTAGTTACAGTATTAATGCCTTAGAGATCATATTCATCAATCCTGGCTTTTCAAATTCCATTGAGGCTGAGAGCAATAAAACCGGTGATTTTTGGTTTCATGTTTCTAAAATTATGCAAAATGCTGCCTCTGATTTAGATGTGACATTAACTATAAAGTACGCCAACCGAAATCATATTTTAATGAAAGAGCTGATCCAGCAGGCCATTAACGATAAGCCTGATTATCTGATATTAGTAAACGAAAAAAATGTCACCAGCCAATACCTATCTAAAATAGACAGTAACAAGGTTCCCATTTATTTTTTATTAAATCGCCCTTCCCCTGCGTCTCTCGAGCAATTGCAAACAAATGGCGCCAATGTGGTCGGCAGTATTACCCCTAATAATCGTGTTGCAGGTAAATCATTGATGCAGCAGCTTTATAAAAAGTTTACCAATAAAACAAAAATGCCAGCTCATACATTAGCTTTACTAGGGGATTACACAACCCCCGCTTCCACTTTACGTACCCAAGGGTTAATGGATTTTTTAGCGCAAACACCTAAAGTAACCTTAACCGCTAAAGAGGTTGCAAATTGGTCTGAGCAAGAAGGCTATATAAAAACCATGGCGTATATGCAGCAAGCCCCTGAAATTAACATTATTTGGTGTGCGAATGACGCCATTGCTTTTGGCGCAAAAAGGGCATTAAAACAGCTAAACATGCAATCTCAGGTTATTGTGGGTGGGATTAACTGGGATTCTGCGCCTAATAACGCATACACGCTTGATATATCGATAGGGGGTCATGTTTTATTAGGGGCTCATGCAATTATAAACTTATTTGATAACCATACTGATTTAAAGCGTTGGCCACTTTTTCACAGCACTAATGATATTTTTCAGCCACTCAACGATACAAATAAGCCTTTATATAATGCAATTAATGCGAATAACCTAGCCGAAATAGACTTTTCGCAGTTTAGTAAAACCCGCCCAGACGTTGAATTTACTATAGAAAACTTACTACTCGCGCTTGAGTAATGTAACTGTAAAGCCCCTTTACAGTTACATTGATTACTTTAAACGTCGTTATTTATGCTCTATTAGATAACCAGAGTGTTTGATACGGTGCTACTTGCATAGTTTTAAGCTCTTCATCCAGCACTGTTTTAGAGAGCAGCTCATACCATTGCTGTGTATTTATTAAGTTCAAATCGGCCAAGGTTAAGCTTTGTGGCTGACTGCTGATATTATAAATACAAAAAATACTTTGCTGGCGGTCAATGCTTTGTCGCCAAAAACCAAATAACCCCTCTCCTAAATGCAAAGTGAACTGTGTTGCATTAGGATGAAATGCCGCTTGCCTTTTACGCACTGCTAATAACTGTTTTACTCCATTGAATACTTGATGATGATGACTATATTTTTCTGCAATTGCTGCTAATAATTTAGATTCTTGCCAGCGATGACGGTTAATGGCGCGATTGTGCTGCGAATTATCAAAGCGTTCATAGTCATTAGTGGTGCCAAGTAAACTATGTATATACAGCCCTGGGATCCCCTCCATTGCAAACATAATGGCGTGAGCACATAAAAAGCGCTCAAGGCCAAATTTATCCGCGCCATTATGCGTTCCTTGTAAGGCATCAAATAAAGCTATATTAAGCTCATAAGGGGTATGTGTGCCATCGTGACTGGTGCGCATTGAAACGCGTCCCCCAAATTGCATGGTGGTACTGACTAAAGAAGCAACCTCACTGGGTTGCAGCAAGCCTTCAATTGGTCTTAAACCAATGCCATCATGAGAGGCTATAAAATTAAAATACGCAGTGCCGTTTTGTGCAGGCGGCATACTCATCATCCAATTCTTAAGCGCCGTACTATCACCACTGAGTAAGGTATGCAACAACAACGGCGGCAAGGCAAAATTGTAAATTGCATGGGCTTCATTGGCATTACCAAAGTAAGACAAGTTCTCCTGATTGGGAATATTAGTCTCGGTGATGATCACCACACTTGGCTCGGCATGCTCAATCAGCGTTCGTAGTAAACGCACTACTTCGTGGGTTTGCGGTAAGTTTATGCAACTGGTATTAAGTTGTTTCCATAAAAAGGCCACCGCATCAAGGCGAAATAACCGAATACCGTTGTCTAAATAATGACGAATAATACCGACAAACTCTTTTAACACCTCGGGGTTTTCAAAATCAAAATCCACTTGATCATGACTAAATGTACACCATACATGCTTTTCACCACTGGTTGTTGTTACCGTATTTAATAGGGGCGATGTACGAGGACGAACAACTTGGCTTAAATCGTCAGTTAAACTGGCTGTTTTAAAGTAGTCTTTCCCTGGGTGTGTATCAGTTAAAAAGTTTTCAAACCAAATACTTCGACTAGAGCAATGATTAATTACTAAATCAGCCATCAGTTTTACATCTTTTGCAATTGCGTTAATGTCTTGCCAGTCGCCCAGCGCTTCATTAACGTGTGCATAGTTCATCACCGCAAACCCTTCATCTGAGCTATACGGATAAAAGGGTAAAATGTGCAGTGCATTAAGCTGATGATCGCACTGCTCTTTTATAAAGCGATGCAAGGTTTTTAAAGGCGCCTCTAAAGGGGTGCCTACGGCTAAATCACTGTCTTCATGGTTTATTATCGAATCGCCATAGGCAATTAGCACAACATCTTGTTCATCCCAGCGGTTAGTGTGTGGCGTGGGATCGCGAAGTGGGTTATCACCTAAAATTAAGGTGATCAATTCTTCAGTCAATTCGCTTATTGCTATCGGTAATTCAACATCTTGATAAATAGCATGTAAATGTTGTTCAACTCGTTGAAAAAACTGTTCTTTAACTATACTCACAGGCGCCTCGTTTAATGATGTTAACTGTATTGCTCGTTATCTAGCTCAACGGCTTCTTTTAAACGCTCAAGTACGTCTGGCATTGCCGAGGCCACACGATTCCAACTCGGCACAAAGGGCGCTTCCATTGGGTTTTCTAAAAAGTGCTGACCGGCATTCATGATATTTTGCGCAAACATTTCAACGGCTTTTTCTTCTTGGTGAATATCCAGTGTTAAACCGTTCATTAGTGCATCATTATGATAGGTTTCAATAAAATCTAAACCTATACGGTAATATGTGGCTTTTAATGAGCGAATAGTTTCGCTGGTAAAGGTAACCCCTTGCGTTGCTAACTTTCTAAATAATGCTTTGGTGATATCAATCGACATTTTAGAAAGGCCAGCGGTTTGGTCGTCGATCGATAACGCCTGATGTTTATGATCGTAGTTATCGGCAATATCGACTTGGCATAATCGGTTATGAGAATAATTACGATACATTTCACTTAATACGCCAATTTCTAATCCCCAGTCACTAGGTATACGAATATCGTTTAATACATCGCGTCTAAACGAAAATTCACCGGCTAATGGGTAGCGAAACGAGTCCATGTACTCAAGGTAATCACGGCTGCCTAAAATGGTTTTAAACGAGCGCAATAACGGAGTAACCAATAACCGAGAGACACGGCCATTAATTTTTCCATTGGCGGTGCGCGGGTAAAAGCCTTTACAAAACTCATAGTTAAATCGAGGGTGTGCAACAGGGTATATTAACCGCGCTAATAAGCCTCGGTCATAAGTTAAAATATCACAGTCATGCAAGGCGATTGATTCAACCTCAGCGGTGGCTAATTTATAGCCCATGCAATACCACACATTACGCCCTTTACCGAGCTCGCGTGGCGCCACACCTAAGGCTTGAAGCTCTTTGTCGAGCGCTTGTAAGCGTGGCCCGTCGTTCCAAAGTACTTTGTGGTTTTGATCAAGCGCTTTAAAAAAGTTCAGTGCATAACGATATTGGCTTTCGTCGGCTCTGTCTAAGCCTATGGTAATTTGTGATAAATAAGGTACTTTTTGCAGCTCTTTAACAATATTTTGTAGCGCGGGGCCTTCTAACTCACTAAATAATGAGGGCAAAATAAGCCCCATGGGTCGCTGCTTACTAAAACTCAGCAACTCTTTTTCTAAATCGTCTACGGGTCTGTTGGCAATATTATGTAACGTTGTAATGATGCCATTTTGATAAAAATCAGCCATGTAAACTATACTCCTCAAAATTGGGTAAAATGCTGTTAATACAAGGTAATGCAGTGATTTCTTCTACCCAGCCTAACGGCGCTGGCAACTGAGAATAACGCGCTTTGTTATGGGTTAATTTAACCGGCTTTTTACTCTCTGGATTGGCAATAATAATGGCAATATCTGCCTCTTCTAGCATTTGCTTATCGTTATCACTATCCCCAAGCGCAATAATGCTTAGCGGCTTAGTAAACTGCGCAGTAAACTGTTTCACCAGCCATTGCTGCGCCATGCTTTTATCGGTATTTTTACCAATGTGGATAAAGCGCCCGCCTACTTTAACGTCGTAGCCGTACACTGTTATTGCGTTTATAAATTCGTTAAGTTTGTGCTCTTCGCCATGCCAGCAGAGCGGATCTGAATATTGACGATTCTGTGCTTGCGCCGCCTGTATCTCGTTTAACCCTGTGATGTGCATTACCTGCTCACACGATAACTCACTGAATAAACTATATTGGTCGCTGTAGTCTTTTTTTAAATGTGTTAAATCAGCCCATAAATTGCTAATGGGCGCCGCAAATGAATAACACCAATAGCCTTGGTATTCGCTGCAGCCAATGGGTCTGAGGGTAAAGTAATTTTCAGGAATATAGACAGCCGAGCCATTTTCAACAATAAAAGGCTGTTTAATATTGAGCGCTTGTTGCAGTGCCACCACTTCACTAAACGTTTTACTGGTGTTAAATACCACCGGCACACCGCTGTATTGCAGCTCTTGTAATAAAGTGTCGACCGCTTCGGTGTTGTAGTCTCTATGATTTAATAACGTACCATCTAAATCGGTAAAAATAATGGGCTGACCAATATTGTCGCTAGTTAACTGCATTGCGACTACATCACGGTGACTATCAAGCTCTATTAACGCATTTGCTTTGGCACTGAGGGTACTTAAATTTTCTCGGGTAATACGCTCAAAGTGAGAAATAAACCAAAGCAGCTGCTCGTCGGTCATGGTACCTGCGCCTTGGCCTTGTTTTGCGATTAGCTTGTGCTCTTGCTCTTGTCGCCATGCAAATACATCGTCAAAACTCGGCGCTTTAAGCATAATTGTGTAGTCAATTTTATTAAATACGGTTTTATACTCATTGGCTAAACAGCTATTAATACAGCGGCGCCATAGTCCTTGCTGATCGTATGATTTTTCTAGCTCATTAATAGGCTCAATTAAGGTAAAAGGCTGCTGTGGCTCACTGGCTACACACCACCCTTCTAAAATAACAATATCGACTGGCTGGCTATTGGTTAACCATTTATTTTTTGCTACGGGTTCATCTTGTTGTTTGTCAAAACGTGGCAGCGGTACATTAACCTCTTTATTTAACAAGCGACTAATGGTTTTATCCATAAGGGCAACATCATGTGTGCCTGGAACTCCACGGGTGGCAAATAAACAATGCACATCTTGTGCTAGCTGCTGACGTTTTTGGGTTGATAAATAAAAGTCATCAATAGAGAGTGCGACACAATTTAGGTGGGTGTTTTGCTCAAACCAAGTCACTAAATAGTCACCAAGCGTGGTTTTTCCTGAGCCTTGGCAGCCGTTGATGGCAACAAATAAAGGCGCATTTTTTTTGCTGGTTAAAATATCCTGAGCAATCACAGAAAAATACTGCTCACTAATATATTGATATTTCAACGGCAATTGATGTTTTACTAAAAAAGCATTTATATCCACACTATTGGCCTCCAATATAACAATCCCTGATTCAACTATAGGGTATGAATAAGGAAATGCAGTTACTAGACCAATATTATTTATTGTTACTTTTTAGTAGGTTAAAAAAAAAGCGCATTTAAAATGCGCTTTTTTGGTGCAATATTTTTAACCACAGTGCAAATTTAATTCTCGTTGCTCTGTGCTTTTGGGAATACTAAATTTAATACAATACCTAAAACAGCGCATAAACTCACACCTTCAAGGCTGAACTGGCTGCTACCAATGTGCATACCACCAATACCGCAAATTAAAATAAGCGCCACAATACTTAAATTGCGTGGTTCGCTTAAGTCATCGCCCGATTTAACCAAGGTGTTTAAGCCAATAACAGCAATAGAGCCAAATAATAAAATCATTATGCCGCCCATCACAGGCACCGGAATGGTTTGCAAACCCGCGCCCATTTTAGCTACAAACGCTAAACAAATTGCAATAATGGCAGTCCACATCATCACTTTGGGGTTAAAGTTTTTAGTTAGCATTACTGCACCAGTTACCTCTGAGTAAGTGGTGTTAGGTGGGCCGCCAAATAATGACGCAGCAGACGTGGCTAACCCATCACCAAATAAAGTGCGATGTAGCCCGGGCTTTTTCAAATAGTCTTTTTTTGTAACTTGGCTAATTGCCATCATGTCGCCAATGTGTTCAATAGCAGGCGCAATTGCCACCGGCACCATAAATAAAATGGCTTGCCATTTAAACTCAGGAAGTACAAAGTTAGGCACTGCCAACCACTGTGCATTACTGACTGTTTCAAACTGTACTACACCCATAAATAACGAAAGCGTGTAACCCGCAACAACACCGGCTAAAATTGGGATCAGTTTAAATACCCCTTTGCCCCACACGGCAAACACTAAAGTGACTAGTAATGAGAACATAGAAATAATAATGGCACTGTCGTAGGCAATAATTTGTGTACCACCATCGCCACTTTTACCCATGGCCATATTAACCGCAGCTGGCGCGAGTGCGAGGCCAATCACCATAATGACTGGGCCGACCACAATTGGCGGCAAAATTTTATGTAAGGTTTTTGTGCCTTTAAACTTCACCAATAAACTCAACAGCATATAAGTAAAGCCCGCTGCCATTAAGCCGCCCATAGTGGCGGGTATTCCCCACATTTGCACTGAGGCAATAATGGGTGCAATAAACGCAAATGACGAGGCTAAAAAGATAGGCACTTGGCCTTTAGTGACAAATTGAAACAACAAAGTACCTAAACCTGCGGTAAACAACGCAACACTCGGATCGAGACCCGTTAAAATAGGCACTAATACCAGCGCACCAAACGCTACAAATAGCATTTGGGCACCCGTTAAAATGGTTTTTATTGAAAACGTAGAATTATTTTGCACTGCTAAACCCTAGTAAACCGTACCGAAAATTTTATCACCTGCATCCCCTAATCCTGGGATAATATAGCCTTTTTCATTGAGGTGGCTATCAACTGAGGCAGTAAAAATCTCTACATCTGGGTGAGCGGCTAATGTTTTTTCAACGCCCTCAGGCGCAGCAACCAGTACAATGACTTTAATTTCTTTACAGCCTGCTTTTTTAAGCATATCGATGGTGGCGATCATAGAGCCACCAGTAGCCAGCATTGGGTCAATCACTAAGCTTAAACGCTCATCAATATTACCTACTAGCTTTTCAAAATAAGGTACTGGCTCAAGTGTTTCTTCGTTACGCTCTAACCCCACTACACTCACTTTAGCCGCTGGGAGTAATTGCATTACGCCGTCCATCATCCCAAGGCCTGCGCGTAAAATTGGCACAACGGTAATTTTTTTACCTTTAATATGCTCAACTTTAAGTTTATTACCGTCCCAACCTGTAATTTCGTTATCTTCTAATTCTAGGTTTTTAGTGGCTTCGTAAGTTAATAATGTGCCAACTTCTGAACACAACTCTCGAAAACTTTTCGTGCTAATTCCATGCGCGCGCATTAAACCTAACTTATGTTGAACAAGGGGGTGAGAAATAACGTGAATAGCCATAGTAATAAACCTAGTGATAAAAAACTTGACGTATTTTATATTAAAACAGGCCGTTTGACTGTTAATTTTAGCCCTGATTTCATAGTTCGTGCCAAAATATTTAATTTAGCCATAACTGTTCAACTTTTTGTGTTTATGAGTTGTTACTGGCTAACCAATTATTTACCTGAGCATGCATGTAGCCGTTAATTTTTTTATGCTCGGGGCTCCACCCAAGTAAAAACCGATAAAAGTCTGCCCACGCCACCGGCCATAAATGAGCCCATTGTGCAATAACGTCATCCGCATTCACTGCTGGTTGGTAGTGACTGAGTGCGTTTTTAAACTGGCTAAAATAATAGTTGAGGTAAGTTTGTGCGTGTTTGTGAAGCTCAGAATCATCCATACAACTGGTCATAAAATACATAACATCTACCACCCCAACACCTGCACCCACATATTGAAAGTCATAACCGAGTATATGCCCTTGGCTATTAGCGGCAAAATTAGCAAGCTTGGCATCACCATGAATTAACGTTTGGTAGTCACATTGCTTTAACGCGTTATTTAATTGAGTAGCTGCCTGTTTAATATCGGACTTTTTAGGTAAGTTATTAAATTCATCAGGCCGGGTATCTAAATGCCAATAACTTCCTTGCGGCCATAAACCATCAAACTTTGTATTTAAATGAAAGGCATTTAAATGAAAGGCATTTAAATGAAAGGCATGAAAATGTGCCAACCACTTTAATATGGCTTTTATATTCTCGGTGGTTGCTTGGGTGTATCCCAGCTTTGAAAAGTCTTTAAACACCAAGGCATACTCATCACCTTTGTTGATTGCTTTTATGCATTCAATAGCTGTCGCTTGCTTGGGCAGTTTATGGCTAAATTGCTGATAAAACGTATATTCAACTTGATAAGAGTCACGCTTCCTAGTCAGGGCAAAGTTGCTTTGTTTAATTTTAGAATGATTAATGTGATCGGGTACTTTAATCGCTTTAATTACACAGGCTTGCTCATCAAGCTGACACTTCACAATATGGCCGCAGCCGCTCCAAAGTGAGGTTAGGGTTTCGCCAATAGCTATACGTTGAAAATGCGGAGTAAGTAATGGAAGATAAAAAGACATAGCCATATTAGGTTGCTAAATTTTAGTTAGCTTAACATTAGACGGTGTTTTTAATAAAAGGTCTTAGTAAAAAGCTCTGTATGTTTTTTCACAACCCTGTATGTAAAAAACGAATGCTAGTTTTTGAATGGGTGGCAAAATTAACTATGCCACTACAAACTTATCGTCGAATTGAGCGCTTTACCCGCTGAAATACTTTGTTGTATCCATTTTAGTTATGGCTTTGTTTAACAATAGAAAGGATAAGACTATCAATGTCATTATTCACTGCGCCAATACTACTATTACTTAAAATCACATAACCAAAGTTAAGGTCAGTAATAGAGCGTGATAGCGAGACCCAACCACGATTAAATCCAGCAAAGCCAAGACTGCTATTCTTTGCGTCAACAACATAGCTCATACTCCAGCGCCCATTAGTGTTTGGCGCGGGCTTTATCATCAGATCAATTAATTTTTCTGGTAGCAACCCTAAACCATTATAATCACCATCGTTGTTGCGCAACACAGCCATATTAAAGCGTGCTAAGTCTATTGGCGTTGTCTGTAAACCAGCAGCTGCTTTCTCATTAAAATAAACCATGCCCGTGACTTTGCCGGAATTATCGTAAGGTGTTGCCGACTTTTTGATAACTTTTTTAGTAATGTTAAAAGTAGAATCCTTCATATTTAGAGGCTTAAACATGTATTGCTGCATATAGTCTTCAAATGCCATGCCTGACACATCTTCAATTAAAAGTTGCACCACTGAATACCCACCACCAGAATAAGACCATTTTGTATCGGGCACATGAATAAGTTCAACAGATCCGGCGCCATTGTTATTGCCATTTAATGAGTCAACTATAGATGTTAACTTTTCTGGAGACTCCCAGCCTGTATATGGGCCAAGTGACAAGCCTGAAGTGTGAGATAAGATATTTCTCAATGTTACTTTTTTTGCGTTAAACTCAGACTTAGGGATCTGCCAACGTTTGAGGTATTGGTTTATTGGCGCATCTAAATCGACTTTGCCTTGAGCTACAAGTTGCATTACTCCCCAAACAGTAACCAGCTTAGAAATAGACCCTACGTTAAACATTGTGCTTTGGGTAATCTCAGTTTTGGCTGCTACGTCGGCAAAACCATAGGATCGAAACTCTAGAACTCTATTTCCATTGACAAATGCAAGTGCAACACCAGGAGCTTTGTGTTTATCTAAAATCTTTGGTATGTCATCTTCCAAGCGCTCTGTGATCTCAGACACATCAGTAAACTCTTCAGCGGTAGCAAGACTAGCTAAAAACAATGTAAATATTATCAGTATTGATTTAATCATAACTTTCCTTAGTTCGTAAAACGCCAATATAAACAGACTTGAAATAGTTGGCTAAAATATTAAACAGTGTGAAAACAGCCAACGGTTTTTTTTCGTTTGAATATTCTTACTAAATACCGTTTGTTACTGATAAGTATTTGCTTTTACCGAAACTGACATAATAAATAGTTAAAAAAAGCAATTTGAATATATTACTACCAAAAGAATTTTTAATAATAATTCCTTTGTCAGTAATTGAGGCTACGGTATCATATGATGACACCCATCTTAACGACCTATTAAACCTGTGTCACAAAATTCACTATTAATCTCTGCATTAGTTTCTTGCAACTTTAAAAGACTGATTTCAGCTTTAAATAAGTAAATATCGTTGTAAAACTTAAATGACAGACATGGAAATACCTGCTCTATACAGTAAGTTTACGTATTTGATTGATTAAGCTTTATGCGAGTAATTTTTCGCAGTTACTCATGTTTGCTCGCCGCTTTCTTCCTAAATTTTCACAATAGCTTTCATGTGAAGAAGGTCTACCGACTGCACCATGGAACACACGCGTAAATTGTGTTGTCAATTTCAACCAGTTCTCAGGGCTAATATTGACTCGCTCTAGTAAAGGAAGGTATGTACTGTCAATGTGCCCCCGCTTGTCTTCTCTTATAACACGGCCTGTTAATTCAACGAGTTCAAGGTAGGATTTAAGTTCAAAAGGTAGGCCTTTTGGCATGATTTGGCGTGGTAAGCCTGCAAAACGTAATAAACTTTTAAGCTGCTTGCCTGTTGCTGCACTTTCTAATCGCTTTTTCACGCTGGTATGATTTGATTCTTCGGGGGTGCTGGCTATCTTTGCCCTAATTGGATTTAAATCTACATACGCCATGCAAGCAGCTAGTGCGGCTTCATCTAGCAAGGCCTGTGATTTAAAGCGCCCTTCCCAGAATCGACCAGTGCAGTTGTCTTCTTTATTCGCTTTGCGCGCAATATCTTCATTTAACAAGCGCATAAACCAACTGATGCTAGATAGCCGCTCTCGGTATTGTTTTACTGTTTGATTGAAAAAGATAAGCTCTGCTTTAGTGAGTTTTTCACCTTGCAGGTATTTTTGCGTTAATAACGTGCCTTTACACACTTTATGCCAACGAATAATAATGGCTTGGTCATTTAGCCTATTAGCCTTTTTATCATCTACATACAGTACTAAATGAGTGTGATTACTCATCACAGCATAAGCGCACACATCTATGCAAAATACCTTCGCTAGTGCAAGTAACCTATCTTCAACCCAGCTTCTGCGGTGCTCATAAGACTGACCTGTAAAATGGTCTTCTCCGCATAAAAAGGCTCGGCGTACACAGCGTGAAATACAGTG
>NZ_JBQKUL010000073.1:0-13163 GCF_054968565.1 Pseudoalteromonas sp. G5_S1_54_S4
ATAAATTTTATTTTATTGTCCGAAACGCCAGTTGAACGGAAAGCCTGTCGGCTCGATGATGGTCTCTAGCTGTTGATACCAAACGTCGTAAGCATGACGCATTTCATCCAGGTACTGATATTGGTTGTAGATAGCATCCAACCCTTTTTTGCTGTGGCCAATCATCAACTCGGCAACTTCTTGCGTCGTGATGGCCGACATTCGCGTTCGCATCGTTCTGCGAAGATCATGCATAGACCAGTGTTCCATCTCAATACCAAGCGATCTGCGAGCCCAGATTTTCACATTGTTAGGAATAGTGGTATCAAAGCCATTTGTGGCAAGCTCTTCTTGTCCGTTCGCGGGAAACAAGTAAGTTGATTTGCTCATCTGCATCGCCAGTTCAATCAGCTCAATAGCTGGCTTAATCAATGGCCGCATGATCGGCGCTCCAATTTTCTCACCTTGTTTGCGGATCTCTATGGGCACTGTCCACATTGCAGATTGCAAGTCAAAGTGATGCTTTTCAGCTTGAATGAGTTCGCCCTTGCGCCCTCCCAATAAGAGAAGCAGTTTTATGTAGATGCGATTCTTCTCAGTGATTTTTGACTCATGTAAATAACGCCAAAGTATCCTGATTTCGTTGTCGTTTAGCACCCGAGTTCGTTTGCCTTTCTTGCCGCCGACTTTCTTTGCAGTGATTCCAGCGGCAGCGTTAATTTCCAAAATCTGTTCATCTATCAGCCAGTCATAGAACTTATGCAGTACAGACACTAGGCGTTCTGTGTTTGAAGGGGACGACTCCGAAACCTCACGAAGACAGTTACGCAAGGATAATTCATTGATGTCAGTTAATGGGTACTTGCCAAGTCGGGGCAGCAAATATATTTCACTGCTGCGTTTTTGGTAGTGCCACGTTGTCTCCTTTAGCCCTTGCTTACCGGCAGAGTCTATCCAGTCTCGAAAAATCGATTCGAAGCTTTGATTGGCAGAATACTTGGCCCGTTCCTGCTGTAGGTAGAGCTTGGGGTTTCTGCCCTGGTCGAGTACAGCCCTTAACCTATCCAGCTCATTCCTAGCTTCAGCAAGCTTCATAAGTGGGTAAGTACCTATGTCTACCCGCTGTTGCTTGCCATCGAAACGATAACGAAACTGAAAAACAATTTTGCCCTTGGGCGATACCCGAGCACTTAGCCCATCTCGGTCGGCTTTTACTACGGTTTCTTTTGCTTCTTTATTTAACCTGGCATCGAGCCAGCTAACTGATAACGCCATGTTATAAGCCCAGCCCTAGTTTTGATTTTAATGATTGTTTACGTGATTCTGCTTTGGGTTCTGGCGCTTTACTCACAGAAGTAATTTCAACTTCTGGAGCATGGTCATCCACCTGTACAGATGTCGTGGATAGATTGGGTTGGCTCATGTGAATTAACCCAAAGGTGGCCAGCATCCGCAGACGCTCAGCGCGTTCCCGTGGTGGCGTCTTTTCCAATTCTTTGAGTAGTTCTGGGTGGCTCCCTGGGGGAATGTTGACGACAACTCTCATGATCAGGCCCCATAAAACCAGAAGCCTCGGACGTTCGCCAAAACAGACTGCTCAGGCACGATGATCTTGCTTCGTGAAAAAATCTCCTTGGCCGCTTCCTTATAAGCCAAGGCTCCACCTCCGGCGATCAATACCAAGTCCGCATTAATGCTTTCGTCGCGCATAGATTGGCGCATGGCTGTGAGAGCAACAGGCGCTACCTTTTTCATGGCAGCATTCAGATAAGGTGAAATATCGACTTTTTCTCCAAATAGCAGCACCTGCAAGTCGCCTGTTCTCATGGCTTTTTCAAGTCGATCCATACCTACTTTGGCACCATGATCTTCTGAAATCAGCTTATCAATGGTTTCCAGTAGCACGGACATTGCCTGAAGACTGGTTCCTGATGAGCTGTAGCGAATTTCTCCGGCTTCAAGGGCAACCCAGTCAACAGAAAAGAAGCCGGGATCGATGACGACGACGCGACCTTCTTCAATCAAGCCCAAATCACCACCTGTTTGAACCAGATCCATATAGGCACCGGCAGGCTGCGGCAGCACTTTGACGTCATGAACGGTGATGCTGCGCTTAGGCGTCACTTGATGGACACCTTTTAAACGTTTCACAAGGTCAGACTTGCGTTGTGGTTCATGAAACTGGGAAACCGGTAATCCAGTGACAACCAAATCGATGGACTCAGTTTCTGCCATTAACAAGGCAGCATGAAAAAGCGCCTTATAGGTTTTTGTGGTGGGATATTCGGGGTGAAGCTCTCGTTCCCAGCCTTGAAGGCGTCCAGCAGGCACACCAGCGGCCCAACGCTCATTATCGACAGAGACATACAAACAAGTTTCATCATCGCCTCCACCGATACGCTCCGGCATACGATCCGCAGGACCGGCACCCGCAGGTAGAATAATGGTTTTCGGTTCACTGCCTGATTGGCCAATGGCCAGCTTCAGGTTTGAGTAACCGATATCTACGCCTAGTACAAACATACTTATCTCCTGTGCACTCAAAGTGCTCTAACGGTTTTCAATCAACCGCTCAGGTCACACTTGGGCATTTCCAAGTGCTCTGGCGGTTCACTCAAATGTCATTATCAGGATTCGGTGCACTGGCGGTGGGCAGAAAGGTGACAAATCCTTTCATCTATCTGCCTATTGCATTTTCGCAAAAGTATGAGAATAGGCTCTGTTTGGCGGCGGATGACCTAGCCAAAAAAATCGAGACGCCAAACGTCGTTTGCATTCTGGCCTGAACTCGCCAAACGGTTTGTATCTTCATGACGATACGTCTTTTTAGGCGTTTTTAAGTGAAATCGGGCTGTATCCCTTGTCAGGTATGGGATTGCGCGAGTTGATTTATATCGAGACGCCAAACAGTGATTGTTACGGCAGTTTTACGTTTGGCGTTTCGATCCAAAAGCCAAACGGATAGTGGTTTTGGCTTTTGGGGTTAATTGGATGGGGAAATTGGTTTGGTAGAAATCGTCAATGAACAATGGAAAGCAGAGGTATCAGATTTACTTCAGCAAGAAACGGACAGGCTAAAAGCGCTGGCACGAGCTGAAGTTGATGACTTTTGGGTTACCCATTACAAGGTACGTGAGAATGCGCCCTTTAAAGATTGGGGGCTGCTTGGTGTCCGTATCAGAGACTTTAAGTATGGCTTTGGCATAGAGTGGTACATCAACAGTTTTCACGGTCAACGAGGCAAGCGCGTGGTCTTTAGCAAGGGACTGCGTATTTCAAAGACAAAGCTGAGATACTCATTTTTGGACTGCCAAGGTCTAGCCAAAGAATGGGAGTTAGCGCTGGCCATGGAGAAAGAAGAATTTTTCAGTGATATTCGACGCCAGGTTGATAAGCTCAACATGCTGCGTCGCAGAGTGAATGCCTATTAAATCACCGGGTCTACTTCACTCGCGGCAACTGGTCCCAGCGTGTTGTGTAGGCGGGAGACAAATGCTCTCGCTTCATCGACCAATCTTTCTTCGTACCTTGTCCAGCAAAGAAAACCTTTCCGGCACCGCTTTGGTTAATGGTGTCCAATACAGACATTAACTGCTGGCTATTAGAGCGGGTCGATACTTCATTGAATAGTCCTGGTTGAAACATGCCAGGATCGTAAAAGTCAGACAGCATGACGCCCGCTTTGGCATAACGAAAACCATCCTTCCATATCCGCTTGAGTAAGTGACTGGCCAGCTCGATAAAATCCCGCGTGTCGCAACTGGGTATCAACAACTCGCCCGATGTGGAGTTGCTGTATTGCGGCTCGTTGTCCTTAAAGGGGCTGGTACGTATAAACACGGTCATCACTTTGGCTTGCTGCTGTTCTTTGCGAAGCTTCTCAGTGGCGCGGGTTGCGTATTCGCAGACGGCTTCACGTAACAATTCAAAGTGCGTTACTTTTACGCCAAATGAACGGCTACAGACAATTTGTTTCTTAGTTGGTGGGATCAATTCAAGTTCAATGCACGACTCACCATTGAGCTCTCTGACGGTTCTCTCTAAAACCACTGAAAACTGGTCTCTGATGGCTCTAGGAGAGGCATTGGCTAGGTCTAAGGCTGTGGTGATACCCAACGCATTTAAACGCTTAGAAAGCCGTCTACCAACGCCCCAAACATCATCAACCGGGACTAATGCGAGCAATCTACGTTGCCGATCTGGATTGGTCAGGTCTACAACCCCCTGAGTGGCTGGATACTTTTTGGCGGCATGGTTTGCCAGCTTGGCGAGTGTTTTTGTCGGTGCAATGCCTACACAGACGGTGATCCCAATCCAGTGGCCTATGCGCTCTCGCACTTGTTGTCCGAACTCGACAAGGGATATGGCTGACTCTATACCGGTTAAATCCAAAAACGCTTCGTCAATGGAGTAAACCTCTACTCGTGGTGCCATCTCCTCCAAAGTGCGCATCACTCGACTGCTTAAATCTGCATACAGCGCATAGTTGGATGAAAAAGCCAAAATACCATGGCGCTGCATTTCAGCCTTGATCTGAAAGACGGGTACGCCCATTTTTATACCGAGTAACTTAGCTTCACGCGATCGTGCAACCACGCAGCCGTCATTGTTGGACAGCACCACAACTGGCGTATCTTTTAAATCAGGACGAAACAGCTTCTCACAACTGGCGTAAAAGTTGTTGCAGTCCACCAAGGCAAATACAGGCATGGGATCGTCACGACTTACGGCGCATGTTTCGCACCACATTGGTGACCACACCAAATATCTCTAACTCTGCCCCTTCAGGAATATGAATGGGCTCATACGCCGGGTTTCTTGGGATCAGCATGACGCACGGCCTTAGTTGAAGCTCCTTTACCGTGAGTTCACCATGAATGCCAGCAATGACAATATCACCGTGTTCGGCTTGGACAGAGCGATCAACCACCAGAATATCATCTGGGTGAATCCCGGCATCAATCATTGAATCACCTTCAACACGCACAAAGAACGTTGCAGCCGGTCGCTTGATGCAAAGCTCGTTAAGGTCGAGCGTTTGCTCAACATAATCCTGCGCTGGTGAGGGAAAACCAGCAGAAACACGTTCCATGAATAATGGAATGCGAAGGCGCTTGGCTTTGATGAAGGCAAGTGCGCCGCTACGGCCTATCAGCGAGACACTCATGACGAACCTCGAAAATCAGAATTGACACTGTTTGTTTATACAGTATCTAATGCTATGCTGATTTCTACAAGTAAAATTGTAGGTAAAACTGTAGTTGTTCGAGTAAGACGTTGTGTTGTGAGTGATTTCTTTTTTGTGGTGAAAAGCTTGATGTGGGGATAGCTCGCCCTCGTCAAAGCCTGCAAGGCTTGGACAATACTGCTTCTGCCTACTGCTCTTGTTTCTGTTACTGATCCTGTTACTGCTACTGGTTAACGCATGGGTTAGGTAACCGTCAGACAAGGCTTGTTGAACCCTTTGCAAACGGTTTAAAAACAGTTAGTAAAATTCTGCTCCGTATTGAATTTACTGGCTTAAAGCGAAGTCAGGAGCACCATTAAAATGCTCAGTCGAACTCGGTTCAAGCCTTTTGCAACCGTTTGAAAAGGGGTTGGCTAAGCCATACGTAAAGGGTATCGGTAAGGGTTGCCTAAAGGGTTTAGCTAAGACTTTCTGAAAGGCTTAGCCAAAGCCTTCATACATGGGTTCACCCAGTAGAAAGATTAAAAAACGCTGAGGTATCCAAGGTGCATTTTGTACAAATGCGTTTATAAACGGACAAGGCACAGTGAAATAACCCAAAGCGAACAATAGAATTGAAGAGGAACCATCAATGACAAGAGCCCCTGCGCCATTTCCGCTAGAGCGCCTGGCGGATATCCCAGAAAGACCAGAAGATTTTAGATTGCTGGAGCGCATTCCATTAACGCGTGAACCGCAGTCCTGGCCACTTGAACTTTCTGCTATGGTCGGTGATGAACAGCCAATGGTGCTGCTTGATACAGAGACAACTGGACTGTCTGCCGATGACGAGTCCATTATTGAGCTTGGTATGGTTAAGGTGCTTTACAGCCCCTCGGCTAAGCGGATTGTGTCGATTGTTGATGTGATCAGCTTGTATGAAGATCCCGGCAAGCCAATCCCCGAGCTGATCACCGAGTTAACCGGTATTACCGATGAGATGGTGCAAGGCCAGCGCATTGATGATGCACTGGTTGCGAGTTGGTTCTCCGATGATCCGCTGGTGGTTGCGCACAATGCACAGTTTGATCGTCCTTTCTTTGAAAAGCGGTTTGCCGCATTAGGCCATCTATCTTGGGCCTGTTCAGCCAGTGGCATAGATTGGAAAGCACTGGGCTTTGAAAGTCGAAAACTTGAGTACCTGCTGCTTCGCTTAGGTTGGTTCTATGAAGGACACCGAGCTGCAACCGATTGTTTGGCGATGGCCTGGTTGTTTCATTTGTTGCCCGAGTCCGTTGCAAACTTGTTGTCTGAAGCAGGCAGGCGAACTATGTTAGTTCGTGCGTTTGGTGCGCCGTTTGACGTAAAGGACTATTTAAAAGAGCGCGGTTACCGCTGGCATGACGGTGTTAAAGGTGCCAACAAACATTGGTGGCGCGAAATCAGCGAAGACGAGTTGCCGCAGGAACAAACTTACCTGGATGATTTGTATCATCGTGGCTCAGAACATGCCCACTATGACTACAAAGATGCCCGCAATCGATTTAAAGCTTTGTAGCTCTTCACAAGGTAAGCCTTGCATATTTGAAAATCTCTGGAAAATGGAAAGTGAACTCATGGTTTAACCAACAAGAGGAATCTTTCCATGTACCAAGACACCTACATTGAATACTGGGGCGAAATCTTCGTCTCTGCCCGCATCATTGAATTTGGCATCACGTTCGAGCGCTTTCTTAAAGATCCATGGAAGCATTTGATGTCCTGTGGCCAAGAGTCTGCCCCAGACGCGATTGCTGAAGGGATGCTGCCATTGCTACCAGCCCAGGCAGAAGTTGCTAGGCGCATTCGGGAGTGTGAACAACGAGCCCTGATGTCTACAGAGTCGGACAACGGGGTATCGCATCGCGGTAACATCGTGGTGCCATTGGTTCGGGTGGCGCATTGATAGCGGCTATCACCAATGACACGAAACAAGGCCTTCACGCCCATACCTGAGCGGCAATTGCAATCCAGATCAAAAAGTTGCCGCTTAGTCTTCCCTACAAAATAATTTGTGATAGGATGATACCTAATAAAATTAATTAGGTTGAAGCCTATTCAGTGTTTTATGGCCATCTGTCCAGCTTCAACCAGTAGAGATTGATTAGTCATTGCGGATAAAGAGCAGCATTGAGTGACACTATTCAATGTGATTACGCGATGTCTGACCGTACTTTATAAACAGAGTTTTAAGAATCTGGTTGAATTGGATAAACAAGACGCATGACAAATGATGGTCTGAAACAAACGGTAGTGGCGAGTTCACTCGCTAAAGAAGGTGCTAAGGGAAAGCCAGATAGGCTTTCGCAGATAGCGCAGTTGCCACAAGCAACCAGGGATCGCATTGCCCATATCGATTTCACCTTATTGTTTAAGGGAGAAGCGGTACGGGCAGACTTAGTAGATCGCTTCAGTATAGCCGCCGCACAAGCAACGAAAGACTTCACCATGTACCGAGAGCTTGCACCAGGCAACATTGAGTATGACCAAAAGCTCAAGTTGCATAAGCGTGGTGAAGCATTTGAGCCCTTGTTCGACTACGACGTTGTGAGAACGCTGGCGACGATTAGCCAAGGGTACGGTGATGGCTTTACTGGAAAGGTAAAACCGCCGCTGGCTTGTGAAGCGCCTTATCACCTTAACAAACCAAATCTATCGATAGTGGCGAGAGTTACCGAGGCCATACACAAAGGCAAAGCCTTGAATATCACCTATGTGTCGTTATCGAGCGGTGAAACCACGCGTGAAATTGTACCGCATACGCTGGTGGACAATGGCCTGCGTTGGCATGTTCGTGGTTTTGACCGCAAGCATGGTGAGTTCCGTGACTTTGTGCTGACCCGAATTAAAGCAGCGGTTGTATTTGAAGACTCAAGGTTATCTGAAGCTGAACTAGAAACCCAGGACCGGCAATGGAACCGATTTGTAGAGCTAGAGTTAGTGCCGCATCCACGTATTGAGCACAGTGAAGCGATAGAGCTGGACTATGGCATGACGGGTGGCGTTCTAAAGGTTGAGATTAGAGCGGCAACTGCGGGGTACTTGCTTCGGCTTTGGAATGTTGACTGTTCATATAATCACTCATTGAAGCAACTTGAATATCAACTATGGCTGAAAAACAAACAAGCGTTATATGGAGTAGCAAACTTAGCTTTAGCGCCAAGTTATGAGGAAGATGAATGAACAATATTACGGAATATCATGCTAAGTATTTTGCGCACGAATTATCAATCCTGCATTCAAATAATGGGGTTGATAGGCTATCCCAGTCGCTATTTGACGCCAGCGTTGACCTGAACCCACACCAGATTGAAGCCGCTCTTTTTGCCATTGAAAATCCGCTCAGCAAAGGTGTTGTACTTGCTGATGAAGTAGGTTTGGGTAAAACAATTGAAGCTGGATTAGTCCTTTGTCAATACTGGGCTGAACGTAAACGGAAATTGTTAATCATCTGCCCTGCGTCATTGAGACGTCAGTGGGCCTGTGAATTGTTAGAAAAATTCAATCTGCCATCTCAAGTTATTGATGCAAAAACATTTAACCAGCTGCAAAGGGAAGGTATCTATAACCCGCTCAATAACAAGCAAATCGTCATCATGTCTTACCATTATGCGGCTAGATTAGAAGAGAAACTTGTTGCTGAAATGTGGGATTTGGTCGTAATTGATGAAGCCCACAAGCTAAGGAATGCACATCGTGAAAGTAACAAAATGGGTCAAGCTCTTAAACGTGCTTTAGATGGCCGTAAGAAACTGTTACTGACTGCCACGCCATTACAAAATTCTTTAATGGAACTTTATGGCATGTCTACATTAATTGACGAGCATGCTTTTGGCGATCAAAAAGCATTCCGAAAACAATTTATGCAGGCGGATAGCGACCCTTTGGAGTTGAAAGAACGTTTGTCTGGGTTTGTAAAGCGAACGCTGCGTAAAAACGTGCTTGAATACATTAAGTACACTGAGCGAAAGGCTATAACGATACCTTTTTACCCTAGTGAACAAGAGCAAGATTTGTACGAACGCGTGCAATTATTGCTTGAACGAGAAGACAGTTATGCACTACCGAAGAGACATCGACATCTGACAGGATTGATCCTGAGAAAACTTTTGTCTTCAAGTACAAAGGCAGTGCTTAACAACTTGCAGATCCTTAAGTATCGATTGGAAAAGTTAGCGAGTGACGGGGAAGATGACAGTGCAATCGACATCGTCCAACAAATCATTACAGACGACGATTTGGAGGATGATTTTGTTGATGAACTTGATACTACATCTGAAGCGCAAGAGAAAAAACCAATAGATTTTTCTGCTCTTCATGCTGAAATCTCAGAACTGGAAATCTTGATCAAAAAAGCAGAGCAAATCGGGGTTGATACCAAATCAAAAGAGCTACTTGTTGGTTTAGAAAAAGGATTTGTACAACTCGCTGAAATGGGCGCTGCCAAAAAAGTCATCATCTTCACTGAGTCAATGCGTACCCAGCAGTACTTAGCAGAATTTCTCGAAAACAATGGTTATGCCGATAAAGTCGTTACTTTTAGTGGCACTAACAACACACCTCAAGCGAACAAAGTTTATCAACAGTGGAAAGAGCAATATCAAGGGTCATCACGTGTTACAGGATCTGCGCAAATTGATAAGCGCTCTGCGCTGATAGACCATTTTAAAGAACATGCAGAAATTATGATTGCGACAGAGGCGGCGGCTGAAGGTGTTAACCTTCAGTTTTGCTCTCTGTTAATCAATTACGATTTGCCTTGGAACCCGCAGCGTGTAGAACAGCGGATTGGACGTTGTCACCGATATGGTCAAAAGTTTGATGTGGTTGTTATTAACTTACTCAATCAACGAAACCAGGCAGATCAGCGAGTGCTCGAACTGCTAACAGAAAAGTTTAATCTATTTGATGGTGTGTTTGGTGCATCAGATAGCGTACTAGGCAGTATCGAGAGCGGTGTAGACTTTGAAAAAAGAATTCAATCTATCTATGACTCATGTCGCTCGTCTGATGAAATTGAAGCTGCATTCTCGTTGCTACAAAAAGAGCTTGAAGAGGAAATTAGCGTCAAAATGCAAAGGACCCAAGAAAAGTTACTTGAGCACTTTGATGAAGACATCCACGATATTCTAAAGATCAAACTCGACGAAGCGAGAGAGCGCCTAGACAAAGTGGGACGGTGGTTTTGGGCTGTAACGCATCAACAATTAAAAGATTGCGCCAGTTTTGACCACGAAAATTATCGATTTACGCTACAGAAATCAGTCAAGCAGCTGCCAGTAGGTCAATATCAATTACTGAGAAAAGCAGGTAGTGAAAACAGTGAGTTGCAAGTTCAAGATCAACATAGCCATGCTTACCGCATTAATCATCCACTTGGTGAATATGTAATTGATAATGCTAAATCGATAGAAACTAAACGAGCACTGCTGTCGTTCGACTACACCAATCATGCAACAAAGATATCCGTTGCTGAAAAGTTAAAGGGTCAGTCAGGGTGGTTAACGTTGAGTGTTCTTGGAGTTGATGCATTCAACAGGCAAGAGTTTTTGCTTTTTACAGCTAAAACAGACAGTGGCCAACTTATTGATAATGATGCTTGTAAAAGGCTGTTTAATTTAGGGGCGAGTGTAGGCCGAAATGAGAACGGCAACGAGCAAAATACCCTACCTTCTGAGCTTATTGAACTGAAAAAACGGCAAATTGACGCCAAGCTGGCTGAAGTTATGGACGAAAATAATGCATTGTTTGAGGTTGAAAGAGACAAATTAGAGAAGTGGGCTGAAGACAAAGTGTTCGCAGCAGAGGAAGCGCTGCGAGATACGAAGGCACAAATTAAGTCAGTAAAGAGAGAGTCTAGGCACGCTATAACAGTTGAAGAGCAAAAGCAAAATCAAGAGAAGCTCAAGCAACTGGAACGACTACAAAAACGCCAGCGAATGGAGATATTTGATATTGAAGACGAAATTGCTGATAAGCGTGATGAACTAATCGCTGCTTTAGAAGAGCGCATGAAGCAAAGAACTGAAGTGACAGAGTTGTTCACAATTCGTTGGCAAGTGATATAGGAGGCATACATGTTAAAAAAACTAGAACTTAACAACTTCAAGGCCTGGGAAAAGCTAGCGATAAACTTTGGCATGGTGACAGGTTTATTCGGAACAAACAGCTCCGGTAAAAGTAGCCTAATTCACTTCTTACTTATGCTTAAACAAAGTAAAGATAACAGCGATAGAGCAATTGCTGCTGACTTTGGTGGTCATGACAAGCTGGTTGAATTAGGAACATATCATGATGTGGTATTCAAACACGATACGACAAAAGATATCTCTTGGAATTTAACTTGGAATTTACCCAAAGAGTTAAAAATACAAGATGTAGAAAAAAGCTCTTCTAGCGTTTTGTTTAAAGCTTCTAGCTTAGAAGTATCTTCCTCTATCGGTTTAGAAGATAAGCTGTTAGCTGTTAAAACGTTAGGTTATGGTTTTTCGGATCATCAATTTTCAATACAAAGAAAACCTGATTCCAAAGATTTTGATCTTGTAGCAAAGGGTACTACGAAGTTTCGTTTTACACGTACTCAGGGACGTATGTGGAAATTACCAAAGCCAACCAAAAATTATCTTTTCCCGGATCAAGCCAAAACTTATTATCAGAATGCGGATTTTCTTAGCCAGTTTGAAGCGTCCTTTGAGGCGGCGATGGATAATATTTACTACTTAGGGCCACTTCGCGACTATCCAAAACGCACATATCAGTGGTCTGGAACTAGTCCTACAGATGTGGGTACTAGAGGTGAACTTACCATTAATGCCATATTGGCCGCTTCAACTCGAAATGAAAAAAGAAGCCTAGGCTATAAAAAGCACAATAAGACTTTTGAAGAAATGATTGCTCATTGGCTAAAAGCTTTGGGATTAATCCATTCTTTCCGTGTAGAAGAAGTGGCAGCAAATTCAAATATTTTCCGCACTTTGGTTAAAAAAGAATTAGGCAGCAGTGAGGTTGGCCTTACCGATGTTGGCTTTGGTGTGTCACAAATATTACCAGTATTAGTGTTGCTCTATTATGTTCCCGAAGGGAGTACTGTTTTATTAGAACAGCCCGAGATTCACTTACATCCATCAGTGCAAAGTGAGCTTGCCGATTTAATTTTAACTGTATCTAAAACTCGCAATGTTCAGGTGATTGTCGAAAGCCATAGTGAGCACTTTATACGCCGTTTACAGCGAAGAGTTGCAGAGAGCAGTGCTGAACAAACAGACATTGCGCTTTACTTCTTTTCGACAAAACAAGGACGTGCAAATTACGAAACACTGCAATTAGACGAGTTTGGGTCAATTCACAATTGGCCTGAAAACTTTTTTGGCGATGAAATGGCAGAAATTGCCGCTACTCGCAAGGCGGCATTGTTAAAACGAAAAGCCAAACAAGATTCGGAGCAATGTAGTGAGTAATGTTGCTAAAAAAGTGATTGATAGCAATGTTGCAATTGTCGCCAATGGCCACTCATCACAAGCATCAATCGATTGTGAGCTGGCTTGCGTTGAGCTTTTAGAGCGTTGCGAACACCTTTCAATCTGTCTCGATCAAACAAGTTTGATAATGGATGAATATGCCAAACACCTTAGTTATGCCGGTAACCCAGGTGTGGGTGATATGTTTTTTAAGTATCTGCATGACAATCAATACGCCGAAAAGAATATCGAATTAGTAACAATCAATCAGGTTGCTGATGATCAACGAGGCTTTGCCGAGTTACCAAAAAATAACTTTGACCCATCAGATAGAAAATTTTTAGCAACGGCGGTTTCCGCTGGGGCGCATGTTGTAAACGCGACAGACAGCGACTGGGCAGAGCAACAAGAATTAATGAACCAATTGAATATTACCGTACAACAGTTATGTCCTGATTGCTGTGAACGTCAACCAAATTAAGAGAAGACTATGAGCAAGTACAACGAGCTAGTTAAAAAGC
>NZ_JBQKUL010000074.1:0-11760 GCF_054968565.1 Pseudoalteromonas sp. G5_S1_54_S4
ATGCATAGGTAGCATTAATATTGGTATGTGGGTTTAATTGCGCGCTTACCTCGTAAGAGTCTTTACTCGCATCAATAACTGTACTGCCCAACGAAGCGCTTAGTACCACATCAAGATCACTGATCTTATGTGAGAAGTTATCCAATGCTAATATTTTAGCGTCTATGCTTGGTTGTTGTTGCTCTAAATAGGATAGGTCATTACTTACATTGACACTTATAATTAAAAAAGAATCGACTCCACTTTTATATAGCTTGTACTCGCCCTGTACCGCATTTGATAGTTTTTTAGCCGTTAAAATGAGTGCTTCGTTGCCCGCCTCAATACCGTACTTAAAGTTAAATTGCGCTAACTTGTCCATATCTAATAAGGCAGCATATATATAGCCATTATTAATGCTGGCAATTTGTAGTAAACTTCTGAATTCGCGCTCAAACCACCGCTTATTTTTTAATCCTGTAATGGGATCTGAATAGGCTAAGTTATAAATGGTATCTTGTGCTTTGAGTTTTTCACTAATATCTCTAACTACACCAATATATTCAACGCTTTGGTCATTAACAGCTTTGGTAAGTGACAATTCTATTTGAAAAATAGTGCCGTCTTTTTTTCTTGCAGGTAGTTGCCTACCCACACCAATAATTTTAGCCTCACCTGTTTGCTCATAATTTCGCATATACGAGTGATGTTTAGATGCATAAGGCTCAGGCATTAAGTTGTTAATCGACAAGCCAAGCATTTCATTTTGCTTATAGCCAAACATAGTTAATGCTGTTGAGTTACAGTGGACAATAACACCTTGCTGATTAATGGTGATCACTGCATCATTTAAGTTATTTAAAATGGCTTCAAGGCGATTATTTTTATCATCAACCTTGGCCTTTAACTCATACTCTAAAGTGACATCTTCAAAAGCACCATGCACTTTAATAACCTGATGATCATCATTAAAAACAGGGTGACCACTCGTACGTACCCATTTTTTATTGCCATGAGCATCTACAAACTCAAAGTCTTCACAATAAGGAAGGCCATGTGTTTGCAAACGATTAAAAAAGTCACGGATACGCGCTTGCTCTTTTTCACCAGCATAATGCGCAATCGCTTGTGTGGTCGTGAGCGGTTTGCGCTCATCAAGGCCATAAATATTATAAACCTCGGGTGAATAATTTAACTCACCGGTTGAGATTTTGTATTCCCACGTACCTACCTTCGACATAGCTTCAACAGCACTAAATAGTGATTGCTGTGAGCTTGATTTATCTTCTAAAAAACACTTTTGTAAGAACACTGCTGTGTAACTAGCAAAGTTAATTAGCCTTGGTAGGTAGCGTTCAATTGTTGGGTCACTATTTAAATAAAGACCAACCAACACGCCGCTTAACTGGCCTTCATCATTGCTTATGGAGACGCCAACGTAAGCTTGCGCATTTATAGTTTTTAATAGCTTATTTTCAGGGTAGTGTTGTTGTAATTCATCCGTTATAAAACATGCACTTTTTGAAGGCAGCTGTTCACAAGGCGAGCCTTCAAGCGAATAAGAAAAGTTTTCAATGACCTCTGCGTTATGTAAAACCAATTGCGTAGTTGCTAATTTATCTTCATTTACAGAGGCAATAAATAAGTAATCGGCTTTAATTTCTTGCTGCAGCACTCTCAATTGTGCACTTAAATTTGCACATTGAGAATACGATACATCATAGGCTGAGCCTATATCTAACTGCTTGCTATCCTTGCTCACTTTACTAACCTACTTTGAAAGAAAGACCTAATGACGCTAATGCTTTAGAGTGTTTTTCAATCGCATCAGACTCTGCACCTACACAATGCGCTTGGGCTAAGTTTTCTGAAGACGCACTACTAATATTGGAAATATTGCGGCTAATTTCTTGCGATACCATGCTCTGCTCTTCTGCAGCGGTTGAAATTTGCGTTGCTAAATCAGAAATATCAGTAATTGCCGCATATACTTTTGATACGATATCTTGCGTATTACGGGTTTCTTTAACACAACTCTCTGCCGCATTTTTACCCGCTTCCATGGTTTTTGACCAATTTAAAAGCGTAGATTGCATTTCAGATATAGATATTTGGATTTGCTCTGTAGCGGTATGTGTTCTGCTTGAAAGCGCACGTACTTCGTCAGCAACAACTGAGAACCCTCTACCATGTTCACCAGCACGAGCAGCCTCAATAGCAGCATTAAGTGCAAGTAAATTTGTTTGATCGGCAATCCCTTGTATCTCTTGCATTATTCCACCAATTTTTTCAGCCTCTATTGCTAACTCACTCGCAGAGCTTGCTGAGTTATCAACTTCAGTTGCAAGTAACGAAACCTCTCGCATTGTCCCTGACATTGCTTGTGTTGCTGATTCACAATCTTGGTGAGCTTGTTGCACTCGTTGATTAGTAACTAAGGTATTTTTTGCTACCTCGTCAATTGAATGCACCATCTCTTCAACCGCAGAGGATACCTGATGCAATTCGGATGCTTCTTTTTCAACGCCAGCCTGCGCAGCTTCAGCACAAACTTTAAGCGAATCAGCTCCTTTGCTAAGGCTTAAAGTGCCATCAATAATACGCCCAACAATGGTCGTTACTTTACCCTCAAGCAGTTTAATCTGAAAATCAGTATAGCTAAGGCTATCACTGCCGGAGTATACATGGCGAGATACACTGTCACTGCCTTTTTTGCTTTCTTTAAGCGCACTTTGCGAGCGAATTAATTCTTCGTAAAAAATAACAAAAGGCAGAGGAACAAACAGCAAACATAGCCAGAACATATAGCTTGTTAACCAAGCAATTAAAGCTGCCCCCCCAATAAATAGAGGAAGTTTAAATGCAGCTAATTTTTCACTTAAAGGCGTAATTGATTGACCGTTATTTAAACGTTGGTATAGCTTTTCTGCGCGGTTTTTATATTCTGGAAGGAGTTGTTGGCGAACTGATTGATAACCTACTTTTTTTCCGTTTTCGTAAATAGGGGTAACAAATGCATCTACCCAATAATAACGCCCATCTTTACATCTATTTTTTACCGCTCCTCGCCAAGCGGTATCGCTTTTTAAATTAGACCACATATCACCAAATGCCGCAGGTGGCATATCTGGGTGACGAACCATATTATGATTTTTCCCTTTTAACTCATTGATGGTATACCCTGAAACTTTACAAAAGCTATCATTTGCATAAGTGATAACGCCTCGTAAATCTGTTGTAGAAACTAATTCTTCGTCAATGCCAAACGAAACTTCCTGGTCTACCGTTGCTTGATTTCTTCTACTCATAGTGGGTGATTCATTATGTTTAATGTGTGAATTTGCGGAATGTTAATTTATAAATGTATAAAACACAATTATACATTTATACTATATGTTAATAGTTTTGAAACTACTGAAACTTCATTCTACTTATTTTCAAACTAAAAATAAACATTTAAAAACATATAGTTACAAAAAGTTACATATAGCAAAAGGAATTGCTATTACGTAAAGTTCCACCTATAAAAGGATTATAATTAGAATAGTATCTAATTAAGAATAGTTTAGACCTTAAAATGGAAAGCTGCAAAAAACCTCTCCTTGTATAAAGATAAAAAAATGCCACCAGATGGTGGCATTTACACACGGGGGTATTTCTACTTATAGAAATTTTTTACGTTTTGTTTACTTAAATATTTTTTGAAAAGGTAGCATTTACACCCGTTTCAAGCAACTTAAAACGCTGAACTGTTAACTCATCGGAACAGTTTTAACCATTACACCTTAATACATACATAT
Source organism: Pseudoalteromonas sp. G5_S1_54_S4 (assembly GCF_054968565.1). Taxonomy (NCBI): domain Bacteria; kingdom Pseudomonadati; phylum Pseudomonadota; class Gammaproteobacteria; order Alteromonadales; family Pseudoalteromonadaceae; genus Pseudoalteromonas; species Pseudoalteromonas sp. G5_S1_54_S4. The sequence continues at coordinate 3,780 of NZ_JBQKUL010000074.1, forward strand.
TTTTCTTCTAAGTACTCATCTAACCCTTGGTGACCGCCCTCTCTGCCGAGACCAGATTGTTTTACCCCACCAAACGGCGCTACAGGGTTTGATATAACCCCTTCATTAACACCGACCATACCAAATTCTAGCGCTTCACTTACGCGGTATATTTGCTTAATATTCTGACTATAAAAATAGGCTGCTAGTCCATAGGGAACATCATTAGACAATGCCAGTACTTCTGCCTCATCATCAAACGGGATTATACTTAATACAGGGCCAAACACCTCTTGGTGATAAATATTCATCTCAGGCGTAACATTGTTAACAATAACTGGGTTTTGAAAACTCCCCCCTAAATCTCGTTGCTCGCCAATAAGCGAAGCCCCTTTGCTTAATGCATCGTTTATCAATTGCTGAACTTTTTGTTTAGCCTCAGGGTATATCAGCGGACCAATATCCACTTCATCTTCAAAGCCGTTTGCCACTTTTAATCCAGCAACCTTTGAGGTTAGCTTGTTTAGTACTTTATCCATAATACTGCGCTGAATAAAGATACGGTTAGCCGCCACACACGCTTGGCCACTATTTCTAAATTTAGCTGCCATTAAGCCATCAATAGCATCATCAATATCGGCATTATCAAAAATAATGAACGGCGCATTGCCGCCTAATTCCATTGATGTTTTCTTAATTGTATCAGCGCATTGCGATAGTAACTGCTTACCCACCCCGGTAGAGCCAGTAAAAGTAAACTTACGTACCACCTCTGAGTCAGTCAGCATTTTACCAACGTCTTTAGCGTTTTGTGATACCAACACATTAAATGCGCCTTTCACAAAACCAGCCTCATCAGCTAAATACGCTAAAGCAATGGCGCATAGTGGTGTGTGCTCAGAAGGTTTTAAAATGAAGCTACAGCCAGCAGCATAAGCAGGGGCAACTTTTCGAGTTACCATAGCCACAGGAAAGTTCCATGGCGTAATACCGGCAACCACGCCAATAGGTTGTTTATAACTGGTTAAGCGGTGCTGATTATCGGTTGCAGGGATCACATCGCCATAGCTGCGTTTAGCTTGTTCGGCAAACCACTTAATAAAGCCGGCGCCATAGTCTATTTCACCGAGAGATTCTTTAAGCGGTTTTCCCTGCTCTTTGGTCATAAGTGTAGCTAACGTTTGTTTATGTTTTATCACCAACTCATACCAGCGCATCAAAGTGTCACTTCGCTCGGTTGCATTGGTGGCTTTTAATTTTACAAACGCGCCTTTTGCCGCATTAATAGCTGTATTTACGCCCTGCTCGTCAATGTCGCTAACTTCTATTATGCTTTTTCCGGTCGCAGGATCATCAACGCTAAATCGCGTAGCGGTTTTATAAAATTCACCGTTTATAAACGAGTCTGAAAAAATAAGATCACTCAAAATATACCTCCGGAATAAGTTTCGGGTTACGGGCTTCGAGCCTCGGGGTTCGATAAATTACCCGCGCCTCGCAGCCCGTGGCTCGTAACCTTTAACCTTTAAAAAGACGCGGGGTAAACCCGCTGCTACCAAATACAAACAAAAAAGCCGCTGTATCAAACAGCGGCTTTTAATATGATAGTCATTAATTAAAAACTAGTGTTCTTCATTAACGATATTGAGATTGTACTTAGGTATTTCAACCACTAAGTCTTCATCTCTGATAATTGCTTGGCAACCTAAGCGAGATTCAGGCTCTAAACCCCATGCTTTATCTAGCATGTCATCTTCTAGATCATCACTTTCATCTAATGAGTCAAAACCTTCACGGATCACTAAATGACACGTTGTACATGCACATGATTTTTCACAGGCATGAGGAATGCTAATGCCATTTTTAAGCGCGATATCAAGTACCGTTTCGCCAGCGGGCGCTTCTATTGCTGCACCGTCAGGACACAACTCCGGATGGGGAAGAAAAACAATTTGTGGCATTCTAATCTCTCTTATATATTGTCTACTGACTGACCCGTTAAGGCTTTTTTAATTGACGCGTCCATTCTGCGCGCGGCAAAATCACTGCTCGCATTATCCATTTTTTCAATGGCCGCTTTAATTTCGCTTGGCTCTTGCGCACTCTCGCGTACTTTCGCAAGTTCGCTTATTTCCACTTTTAGCGTCGCTAATTGCTCAGGCTCAAGTAAATCGCCATCAGCAGCTAATGAGGCTTCCATCGCTTCTATTACACGAAGCGCTTCAACTTGTTGCTCTTTGAGCATACGCGCTTGCATATCGCCTTTAGCGTTACTCATCGACTCTTTAAGCATATTAGCAACTTGGTCGTCAGACAAACCAAACGACGGTTTTACTTGTATTTCTGCTTGGACACCCGTTGATTTTTCCATGGCTGATACGCTTAGTAAACCATCAGCGTCTACTTTAAAGGTAACGCGAATATGCGCCGCCCCCGCCGCCATAGGAGGAATACCTTTTAAGCTGAACTTTGCCAGCGATCGACAATCGTCAACCAGTTCACGTTCACCTTGTAATACATGCAACGACATGGCCGTTTGACCATCTTTAAACGTAGTAAATTCTTGCGCACGCGCAACCGGAATCGTGGTATTGCGTGGAATGATTTTTTCAACCAAGCCACCCATTGTTTCAAGGCCTAACGACAACGGTAACACATCAAGTAATAACATGTCTGAATCTGGCTTGTTACCAATTAATACGTCAGCTTGTAATGCAGCACCCAGTGCAACAACACGATCAGGGTCAATTGAAGTTAGTGGCTGTTTATCAAAAAATTCGCCAACTTGAGTACGAACCAACGGCATGCGGGTTGAACCGCCAACCATCACGACTTGTAATACTTCTTGGTTTTCAATACCGGCATCTTTTACTGCACGACGACATGAACGAAGCGTTTTTTTAACCAGTGGCATAGCGAGCTCATTAAATTTTTCTCGCGTTACTTCAACCATGTATTTTTCATCGTCAAACTCAAGGCCAACATTCACTTTTTCGTATTGGCTGAGTGCTTCTTTACAGGCTTTGGCTTTATTAATGAATAAGCGTAATACCGAAGGAGATAAGCCTGTCACGCCGGTTTCTTGTTTTAGGTAATCAACTAATAATGAGTCAAAGTCGTCGCCGCCTAGGCTAGAATCGCCACCGGTGGCCAGCACTTCAAACACGCCTTTATTAAGACGCAGAATAGAGATATCAAAGGTACCCCCTCCTAAATCATAAACGGCGATAATACCTTCTTGCCCTGAATCTAAACCGTAAGCAACGGCAGCGGCAGTAGGCTCGTTTAGTAAGCGCAGTACATTAATACCGGCAAGCTCAGCCGCATCTTTGGTGCTTTGACGCTGTGCATCATCAAAATAGGCTGGTACAGTAATCACTGCCCCTAAAATATCTTGATTACCAAAGCTTTGCTCAGCGCGTACTTTTAATGCATTTAAAATATGACTTGAGGCTTTAACTGGGCTGATCTTTCCCGCAGCCGTTTCGATAGCCAATGCACCATCATCATCGCAAAACTGATAAGGCAGTTGACCATAGCTTTGTTCTATTTCGGTTTGCGTTTTACCTAAAAAACGCTTCACTGAAATAAGCGTATTAACCGGATCGAGTGTAGCCGCTTGCATTGCATCATTACCCACGGTAATGCCGCCAGCTTGATAACGAACCACTGAGGGTAACATCGCTTCGCCTGACTCATCAGTAATAGTGCGTGCTTCGCCGCTTTGTACGGTTGCCACTAATGAATTTGTAGTGCCTAAATCAATTCCAATGGCTAATTTGTGTTCATGTGGTGCCGCGCTCTGCCCCGGCTCAGCAATTTGCAATAATGCCATAATGCTCTTTAAACTCGTGTTGCTCGCTTTGCAGCAAGTAATTAATCGTCAAATAAACTGTCTTCAATGCGTTCAAGTTCGTCTTGTAACTTATATACAAATTTTAATTTGCGAATGTTGTCAGCAGCGTGTTGATATTGTTGCTCATCGTTGCTTGCAAGTTGCTCAGCCAATTCGTTGCTATACTGGGCTTTTAATTGCTTTATTTGCGACTCAAAATTAGCAATAGCGATATCTGGATCACTTGCAGAGGGAAGTTCTTCAAGCTCTTCGCGCAGTTCCATTTGTTGCATCAAGAACATGGGATCTTGCAATGTTTGCTGCTCAGCGCGAATATCAACGCCCAGCTCACTCAACATATATTCAGCACGTTTAACCGGATGCTTAAGTGTTTGTAATGCGTCGTTAATTTCAGCGGTACTTTGTACGGCCATTAATTTATCACGACTGCTGGCATTAGCATGACGATCAGGGTGTACAGCACGTTGAAGTTCTAAGTAGTGCTTGTTGATCATTGCTAAGTCAATATTGTAGTCAACCGGTATTGCAAATAACTCAAAATAACGCATAACTTCTCACAAATGACAAAGCCCTACATTAACTGGCAGGGCTTATTTATATCTTAAAACAAGTTTGAGCTTAAACGGTAAAGCTTTCGCCACAGCCACACTCATCAGCTTGGTTAGGGTTATTAAATTTAAACCCTTCATTTAAACCTTCTTTAGTGTAGTCGAGCTCGGTGCCGTCGATATAAACTAAGCTTTTAGCGTCAACAATTAAGGTAACGCCTTTGGCCGCAAATGTTTCATCGTCATCGTTTAGCTCATCAACAAACTCTAGAACATAAGCAAGACCTGAACAGCCCGTCGTTTTAATGCCAACTCGCAGGCCAATGCCTTTACCACGGTTTGCTAAAAATGATTGTACGCGGTTTGCTGCCGCATCTGTCAATGTCACTGCCATGAATATCTCTTAGTTTGTATGTTTGCTTTTGTAATCTGCAATTGCTGCTTGAATTGCATCTTCGGCTAAAATTGAGCAGTGAATTTTCACTGGTGGTAATTCTAGCTCTGCGCTGATATCGGTATTTTTGATAGTCGCAGCTTCGTCTAATGTTTTGCCTTTAACCCACTCTGTTACCAGCGAAGATGAAGCAATTGCGCTACCACAGCCGTACGTTTTGAATTTTGCATCTTCAATAACGCCTTCCGCCGATACTTTAATTTGCAATTTCATTACGTCACCACATGCTGGTGCGCCTACCATACCCGTTGCCACTGACGGATCGTTCTTATCTAGAGCACCTACGTTACGTGGGTTTTCTACGTGGTCGATTACTTTATCACTGTAAGCCATAATTCTATCCTCACTACCTGCTAGGTATGGGCACCACTAATTAGTGGTGCGCCCATTCAACTGAATCTAAATCAACACCTTCTTGGTGCATTTCCCAAAGAGGAGACATTTCACGTAAACGGCCAATCGAGTTTTTCATTAGCTCAACGGTGTAATCAATCTCTTCTTCGGTGGTAAAACGGCCAATACTAAAACGAATCGAGCTGTGCGCTAGCTCGTCGTTGCGACCTAATGCACGTAATACGTAAGAAGGCTCTAAACTTGCAGATGTACAGGCTGAACCTGACGATACCGCAATATCTTTAACAGCCATTAATAACGACTCACCTTCAACAAAGTTAAAGCTAATGTTGACAATACCAGGTACTGATTGGTCTTGCGTGCCGTTAAAGTACACTTCGTCCATATCCGTTAAAATGCCGTCGATTAGGCGTTTACGCAACGCACTGATGTGTGCGTGATCTTTTTCAAAATCTTGTTTTGCAATTCTAAATGCTGCACCCATACCCACTAATTGATGAGTTGCTAATGTACCAGAACGCATGCCACGCTCATGGCCGCCACCGTGCATTTGTGCTTCTAAACGTGCACGTGGTTTACGACGAACATACAAAGCACCTACGCCTTTAGGGCCGTATACTTTGTGCGCCGAGAATGACATGAAATCTACTTTGGTTTGTTGCACGTCAATTAAAACTTTACCTGCGCTTTGTGCAGCATCTACGTGGAACATAATTTTACGTTCGCGACACATTTCACCAATAGTGTTGATGTCTTGGATTACACCTAGCTCGTTATTTACATGCATAATGCTTACAAGCACAGTGTCGTCACGCATCGTATCTGCTAATTTTTGCAGATCAAGTAGGCCGTTTTCTTCAACGTCCATGTAGGTTACTTCAAACCCTTGACGCTCAAGTTCACGACATGTGTCGATAACCGCTTTGTGTTCAGTTTTAGCGGTAATAACATGCTTACCTTTTTTCTTGTAAAACTGAGCTGCACCTTTAATAGCAAGGTTATTTGATTCTGTTGCACCCGATGTGAATACAATTTCACGTGGGTCTGCATTAATTAAATCAGCAATGTCAGTACGTGCTTGGTCAACGACTTCTTCAGCTTGCCAACCAAAACGGTGTGAACGCGATGCTGGATTACCAAAATTACCGTCCATAGTCAGGCACTGCATCATTTCTTTGGCAACTCGTTCGTCAACAGGCGTAGTTGCTGCGTAATCTAAATAAATCGGTAACTTCATTTCTCTCTCCGCTGCAGGTCAACCTTAAAGTTGACAGCTTACTTGAATATTTTCCAACTGCTTAATTGCATCATTAACGCTGTTTTCTTGGCGAAGAGCGACCGCTTTAACGTCCGACTTTTCAACCAGTTCAGCTAAGGTAATATTATTTAAAAATTCTTCAATTCGTGCGCTTAAGTCTGACCACAATGTATGGGTTAAACAACGCATACCACTTTGACAACCAGTATTGCTTCGCTGACACCGTGTAGCGTCAACAGATTCATCTACCGCATTGATAACATCGCCAACTGAAATTACGTCAGCCTCACGTCCTAGTAAATAGCCCCCACCAGGACCTCGAACAGAACTCACTAGCCCATTTTTACGTAAACGGGCAAATAATTGCTCAAGATAAGACAAAGAAATTTCTTGGCGCTGCGAAATATCTGCAAGCGCTACAGGGCCTATATTTGCATGTAGTGCAACATCCAGCATGGCTGTAACGGCGTATCTGCCTTTTGATGTTAACTTCATAACGCCCCCCGCACAAAAGAGTGCAAATTTTAATTACCAGAGTAGATTAGTCAAGTATTATCCTGATTGGCTAGCCTCGAATGCCAGCCGATAAACTTGTAATACCCGACTGTTTTGGTCAAGTATTGGGTCTATTGTAATTACCTGAGTAATTTAGTCAAGTATTAGTAGAGCAATAAAGGGCGCTATTTATAACTAATTGCTATTTTATAGACTTATTAATTGAGGTAAGAATACCTCGTAATATGTTCATTTCAGCATCTTCAGGGCGAGCACGATTAAACAAGCGACGTAGCTTAGTCATTACCATGCCTGGGTGCTGCTTAATGATGAAGCCTGTTTTAAACAAGGTGTCTTCAAGATGTTCGTAAAACAGCTCTGTTTGTTTAGACGATGGATATAGGGTTTCGTCTTCTTCTTGTTCCGCTTTAGGCTGTTGATTTAAAAACGCCATACGCGTTTCATAGCATAAGGTTTGTACTGCCATGGCTAAATTTAGCGAGCTGTATTCTGGGTTAGCAGGAATACATACATGGTAATTACACAGTTGTAATTCTTCGTTTGTTAAGCCACTGTTTTCACGACCAAATACAAGTGCTACAGGGCCATTTACAGCTTCGCCAACAAGCTTTTCACCACATTCACGCGGCTCAACCATAGGCCACGATAATGTACGCGAGCGAGCACTAGTACCAATAGTTAATGCACAATCAGCAATGGCATCGGCAACCGTATCAACAACAACAGCATTACCAAGTACATCAGTCGCACCTGCAGCCAGTGCGCTGGCATGGCTATCTATTTCACAGGCAGGATCTACAAGGTATAACTTTGATAATCCCATGGTTTTCATGGCACGTGCCGCAGAACCAATATTGCCAGAATGTGATGTGTTTACTAAAACGATGCGAATATCATCTAAGATCATTACAGTGCTACTTATCGAGTACAAAAAAATTGCGCAAATTCTAGCATGAAAACGCGCTGAGATCCTATATTCAATAGTTGAGATCTAAAAGATCAGTTCGGGGTTCGGG
>NZ_JBQKUL010000075.1:0-9474 GCF_054968565.1 Pseudoalteromonas sp. G5_S1_54_S4
CTAAATGCAGCAATGAATAATGAACAAAAGAATGCCATAACAATGTAATACGCCATACCATTCATGGCTTTGCTCATTGCATCTATCATGTCTTTAGAGGTTTTAAAGGTGCCTACGGTAAAACCATATACTGCGCCTGGGATCCAAAATAACAAAAATATCAGCGGTACTATTGATTGCATTAGTGGTGAGCTAAAGTTTGTTAAAGAGCCATCGCTGCTGCGCATCGCTGAATCAGCTGGTGCGGATACGTACGCTAATAACGCAATACCTGCAATCATTACGGAACTAGCAATAAGAAAGGCGCGCTTTTCGTCACTACGGGCATCTTCAAATGCTGGTAGGTCTTGAGTTTCGCCATCAACTGGTGAATTTTTTAAACGTGGTTCAATAATTTTATCGGTGATGTACCAGCCTAACATTACAATAAATAAGCTTGATGCTGAAGCAAAGCCCCAGTTATTAAGCGGGTTAATGCTCATTGTTGGATTAATAATTTGTGCTGCACTTTGCGTAAAGCTTTGCAGTAACGGGTCAATCCCAGATGGAATAAAGTTAGCGCCAAAGCCACCGCTAACCCCTGCAAATGCCGCTGCAATACCGGCAAGCGGATGACGACCTGCTGCAAAAAATATTACCCCAGCAAGTGGAATAACCAGCACATACCCTGCATCGGTAGCCGTATGGCTCACAATAGCTACCAAAATAATTGAGGGTGTTAGTAATTTTCTAGGCGTTACTTTGAGCATTAATTTAAGGCCGGTATTAATAAAGCCCGAATGCTCTGCAACGCCTACACCTAGCATAGCATAGCAACCAGTACTACACCCAGTGGCGCAAAACCGGTGAATGTTTTTACCATAGAAGATAAAAAAGTGGCCAACGAATCGCTGGCAAGCATGTTATTAATAATAATGGCTTCGCCAGTACGAGGGTCTATTGCATCAAATGTGACGCTTGAAAACCACCAAGACAAAAACCAGATTAATAACATGGCAAACAAAAAGATAATTGCTGGATCAGGCAGCTTATTACCTACCCGCTCAACAAAATTTAAAAATCGCGCAACTATGCCAGTTGGCATTGTCGCATCATTATTGTTATTCATTTCACTTGTTCCCTAGAATTTAGACTGTACTACTTTAGCGTATCTAAGGAATGAGGTAAATTTTAACTGAATAAACAAGTTCTTTTTTAGGCACAAAAAAACGCGGCTCAGTAGCCGCGCTATTTTTAATGAATAAAAAAGCTTATGCGAGTGCTTTTACTTCATCCCATATTCTTACTACGAGTGCTTTATCATCTTCATTAAGTTCGCCATTGCGATAAGCTTTTACTAAGCTTTTTTCAACGGTGTCGTTTAGTTCTGCAATTTCTAGATTTAACTCTTCAACTTGGGCATACCCTACCGCTAAATCAAAGTGGCCGCGTAAATAACCGCCAGCAAATAACTCGTCATCGGTTGCTTTTATCACTAAGTCATCAAAATATTGCTGCGCAGCATCTATGTAATTTACTAAACTCATGTGTTACTTCTCCTCAAGGTGCAGCCCATCTTGATGACCTACTGCATACATAATATGGTCGTTAAACCCACTGGTTACACGTATATAACCGCTTAATTCATCATCTAATTTGCTATCGCCGGTGTCACAAATCAGCGGTCGGCCATTTAAAGCCTGTAATTTTGTTTTAGTAGCCACCACAATAATATTATCGCGGCCTATCGCTTTAATTAACGCAGGGCTGAGTTGTTGATTACCTCGACCAAAAATATGCCCTTGGCCGCCAATTAGGGTGATCACTAACTTTGTTTCACGTTCTTTGGTAAGTTCAAGAAGTTGCTGTGCTGTTAGGTCTTGCCCTACTAAAGCTTGATCTTCAACTAAATCAACACCGAGCAGCGTATTATCAAGCCCCATCTCTTCCATCACTGCGCCAACGGTAGAGCCACTGCCCATTACATAGAGGGTATCGGCATCCATTTCACTGACCACATAAGCGGCAATATCAGCAAGTACCAATTCATCGGTTTCTTTACCGCCATTTTTAACCGCTTGTACATAGCGTACTTCACTTGGCACTTGCATTTCACCATAACGTTTTGCTTTTACTGTTCCTTGGCGAAAGGCGACTTCATCAATGTCCATGACATCGGCATCGCTTAGCGTTACCAATTCACCTTTTACCAGCATTTCAACTACACGGCCTGCGGCTTTTGGCGTTATGGCATAGACGCCGGAATGAATTTTACACCCAGCAGGAATGCCCAACACGGGTACAGAGTCTTCTACAGCATGGCAAATATTGCGCGCCGTTCCGTCGCCACCAGCAAATAAGATTAAATCTACACCTTGTTGCTGTAATAAACGAGCTGCAGCTTCGGTATCGTCACTGGTTGTGGGTGAGTTACTTTGATAAACCACTTGCGTATTAAAGCCCAACGCTTTTGCTGTTTGCTCCCCCATTTCATCATTAACAGTATAAATAGTAATGTTTGATTGATGAGGTACAAGCACTTCAAGTGCAGCTTTAGTGCGGCTATTTGACTTAGGCTCTGCACCTAATGCAATGGCTTTAGCAGCGGTGTCTTCACCGTCACTGCCCTTAAGCGCAACACTACCACCGAGCCCTGCGACCGGATTTACAATCAATCCTAACTTAAACTGCATCTTTTAACTCCTCGGGAGAATGCCATGAAAACTGCGCAGCATGTAATGGCCACGTGGTGTTATAAAATTTACACAGTGCTTTTAATAGTAAGGTTGTTCTTGGGTTAAACCCGTTTTGCAATAACTCTAATAACTTTGCATGAACGCGAGACTGAAACGCAAATCGACATGTTTGCTCACCATTTAAATTATCTACCGATACGTTAAAATCAAACCCGGCAGCCACACTCAATGCCCACTCTATTGCTTGAGGTTTTACCTCTACTAATTCAAACTCCGCTTGCTGTGAAGCATCGCGCCCATCAGGGCAATACCAATATCCATAATCTTCAACTAAGCGGCGCTGAGAACCTGCCACTAACCAATGGGCTATTTCATGCAATGCGCTGGCATAAAAACCATGGGCAAACACAATTTGATGATGCGGGGTTGTATCATTTGCGGGAATGTAAATAGGCTCATGCTCACCTTTTACCAAACGCGTGTTATAGCTTTGGTAAAAAGTGTGTTCGAAAATAGAAATCAGATCAGCTACTTGGTGCATAAATACTTCGTATACTCGTTTGAACCCGATGCTTTATAGCCATATAAAACTAATATAAAGCGCACTAAAAACGAGGCGAATTGTACGTACTTTTATCTACAAAGTAAAAAACAAGCGATTAAAAACATTGTTAGCGCTAAGCGGTTTAATTTTAACGCTTTGGCCCTAAGTTATATATTTAGAAATATCTACTTCATCTATTTGTTCAGCATTGAGATAACGCTTAGCATAATCAAGATAAATACCTGAACTTAAAAATAATTCAAATACGGCTTTATCAACATGCTGATCGGCCACCATTTTAGCTAATATACTCATCGACTCGCTGAGTGTTTTTGCCTTTTTATAGGGCCTGTCGGCCGCCGTTAGGGCTTCAAAAATATCAGCTAGCACCAATACTCGTTCTGGTATCGATAAGTCATCCGCATTGAGTTTACGCGGATAGCCTGTGCCGATTAATGTTTCGTGATGGGTAGAGGCATAACGCGGTACGCGCTCAAGTTCTTTAGGGAACGGCAGTGTATCGAGCATACGTATCGTACTTATCATGTGCTCATTAATTTTAAACCTATCCTCTTTAGTAAGAGTGCCTCTTGAAACTGTTAAATTATAAAGCTCCCCTAGGTTATATTTATATTTACATGGGGCAATTTTAATCCCTAAACGCTCATCATATTCAATCGGCTTATCATGAGGAATTAAGTGCCAAGGTTTATCACTGAGTAATTTTTCTGTGATGGGAAGCGTGTCATCAGTCCCTTCATAGCGATACATTTCTACTGGTGAAAGCCCCAACTTATCGTCAAAATGACGCTGCCAAGTAATATTACTCAACGCACTTAAACGCTCAAGGGCAGCTTCTGTGATTTTTTCGCCGCCAATATTACATTGTGCAATAAAAGCAAAGTCGTCCAGCAACTGTTGCTGTTTAGCTGCCAACTGCTTGGTTAAGTCGAGCTGATTTTGAGGACTGTGTTGCAATGATTTATAGTAATCAAGTTCGGCATCTCGCCAAAGTACCTCAAAACGCGTTCTAATTTCATGAATACGATTATAAATAGTCTCCAGCTTAGTGCCTTTATCAACTATGTGCTCTGGAGTGGTTATTTTACCGCAATCATGTAGCCAAGCGGCTAAACTAAATTCTTCAACCTCATCATCATTTTTAAACTTAAACCCTTTAAAAGCGGGTAACTCTGACTCTGAAGCGGCCTTAGCAAGCTCAATACCGAGTTCAGGTACGCGCTCGCAATGCCCCGCTGTATAGGGAGATTTATCATCAATGGCTTGTGCTATTAACTCGATAAACGACGCCATGAGTGCTTTTTGACTGTCTTCATGTTGCTGTATCGACTTACTCATATCAACCATAGAGTAAGCTAACGTATTAATTTCTTTAATATGACTTTTTAAAGTCGAGACTTGTTTAAACTGCCGATTTTTAATTTTATTGTTTTCACCCACCAGCGTTTTAATAGGACCGACAATGGGGGATGCAAAAAACCACGACACTGGTAACATCATAATTAAGCAGGCAACCGTAATTATTATTGAAAGCTTTATTTTTTCTCTTGTGGAGCTCAATACATCTTCTTTAGAAACCATAATGGCTAAATAGCCCGTACTAGCTAGCGCTAAATAATCAGATAGTGGCTTAATAAAAACATACTGTTCTTTACCATTAATGTTCACTAACTGTAGCTTAGAGAAGTTACTATCATCATCCAATAAAGTGATTAATTGCTCATCAGGAACAGTGCCTACAATTTTTGATTTTTTCCCTGAGTTAGTATTGAGCCATTTATCACTAAGCTGTTGTTTAAATTGCAGAGGAAGTTGCGTGGCGGCGTAATCAAACAAAGCTTTTAATTGTGCGTCTTGGTTTTGAAACAATAAATGGTAGTCATTTGAAAAAAGCGCGGCACTGTCTTCATCAAGCGGATTGTACTGGATCCCCTCAATAAAAAATTGCTGCTGTATATATTGCAATACGGCTTTGCTGTCTATTCCCGCATAGGTATCACCATTGGCTACATGCGTTAACAACGTTTTTGTATTGGGAACCTCTACTAAGTTAATTTCTGGAAATTGCGCTTGCAATGTTTTTACAATTGACCAGCCCTCACCCACTGCAACTGACTTACCAGCAAGTTGCTGTATGTGGGTGATTGGTGGGTTGTTTTGTTGATTAACGATACTTAAAGGCAAATTTACCATGGGTGTACTGAGCATACCCAATGTATTATTCGATGGTGTATTAAGTACCGGATGAATCACATCTATCTGCTTATTTTCAAATAAATTAAGTAATTCTTGCCAACTGAGTCCATTAATATAATTAACCTTAATACCCAACAGTTCAGCAATCGCATTTATATATTCAACACTGTAGCCTTTAGGCTTACCACTGACACTAAAATCCATAGGTGCCCAATTGGTTTCATTTGAAACTGTGATAGTAGGGTATTTGGCAACTATTTTTTGCTGTTGCTCATCCAGTATCAACCGATTTAGCCTTGCCTCAACCGTTGAGCTAAAGGGCTGATTTGATGAAATAATTTCTCCTTCTCGGTTATAAATAAGTAACTGTGTTGAGCTGTGCATCTCCAAACGCTGTTGCTGTTCGATTAAATAATTAGACATGTTATCAACGATAACCCCTAAGCCAAGCACATGGTTTTTACCCGCTATCTTAATCGAATACGTTTGCCCAGAGGTTTGTAAATCGGTAAATAGATAAGGCTTGGTTTTGTTTACTTGCTGTGAGTTTGCTTGCTTAAACCATACTTGCTCGCGGGGATCAAAATACGTCGGTTTTTTGGTTTTTTCTCTTAAGCTAAATGACGCATCAAAATAAAGCGTTTGCTGTATTCTTTGCCCTTCTTCAGATTTTATTTGAATAACGACCCAGCGGTCATTATCCGTTGCACCAAGGCGCTGACGAACCATCGCACTACTTTCAAGATTAATAACCTCAAAATAGTCACCATTGTTATAGCCCATATAAAAAGCATAAAACAAAGGGTTCAAATCCATCATTTCACTTAATACATTTCGTAGCTCTGTTTTATCTGAAAGGTTTTCACCGACTAACGAGGTGTTTTTTACCATCATATATAAAGTATTTTCAGATTTTTCATTAATGCGTGTTAGGTAATCAGCAACCGATTGAGTGGTCATATTAAAGTGTTGCACATTCGACTCGAGCGCCATTTTTTCACTGAAATAATACTGTAAGCTCGTGGCTATAATAGCGGTAATAGACGTTGCCAACACAAATACTGCCACAACCGTCAAACGAATAGAAAAGCGTACTGTTTTTGTTAACTTTTTAAGCGCTTTAAATATCATTGAACGTTCCTTGGAGCAATTTTAAGAGCAGTAAATACAGGGAGTTGAATATTGCTAGAAGCAATATTCATAATCCAAATGGTTATTAATTTGAGCTAAAATAATATTAGTCATAAAATCAAAAATATAAAACTTTATGCACTTATTTACTGATCACTTAATTACCCTTACCATACACCAACCAAAAACCTAAATTGACTCACTCTTATGGTTAAACAACACAGCTCTTTTTCGTGGCTATTTATCTCTTTTACTTTTTTAACACTGTTGGCTACTTCTGCCAGCAGTTATGCAAAAAGCATAAGTATTAACGTATTTGCTATTCCTTCTAAGCCTATCGTTGAGCTAGTCGCTAACACCAGCGATGAATTGGCTACGCACCAAATTACTACGTTTTACCAACAAGGGTTACCCGTGCATGCCACCTTGTATTTAACTGATTACCCATTTGAAGCACAAAACGAAATTAAGCAAGTGGTAGAGCGTATTGTAAAAGATCATCAGTCGTTTGAGATAAAAGCCAATGGGTTTAGTGTATCTGCCAGTAATTGGGCCTTTATAGACTTAGAAAAATCTTATCAGTTACAACGCTTAGCCGATGAAGTGACACTTAAACTTGAACCACTTCGCGATCATCAAGCGCCAGTACCAAGTTGGGTAAAGCATTACCCTAATAAACTCGTGGCCTTTGAGCGTTATGGTAGCCCAAATGTGTTTCAAAACTTTCAGCCACATTTAACCCTACTTGCAAATGAGCAAAACCCTGCATTGGCTGCGTTTAATAAAGTCATGCAAGCTGAGCCACCGCAAGCACAAGGTGAAATAATTGGGATTGGAATTGGAATTTCTGATCAGTTTGGGCAACAAAAACAGGTCATCGCTAAGTACTTCTTTGATACCAAATAAATAGTTAATAATGGGGGCTAATTACACATTTATTAACTTAAATGGTTTATGGATTTGTGGTTAGCTTATCGGTTAAATGCTTTTTAAGTATACGGGTATTGCGCGTATTTGCTTTGAACATGGCATCAAAAATATCACCAAAAAATGGAATGAGCCCACCTACAAAATCAACTAACATGTTTAAAATAATCCGGCTCTTTACTCGTTTACTAACGCCTAACCTTTGCGCTTCAATAAGTACATAGCCAGATAAGATAAGCCCGGCTAAATCGCCTACCACTGGCAATAGCCCAATTAATGATTCGACACCGAAACTAAATTTAGTAAACGGAATACCAATGCTGCTGTCGGTAAAGCGGCTAAACTCTTCAAGCCGTTTTATGGTGGCTTTATATTCAGCTTGTGTAACGTGAGATTGATTATTTTTTTGCATAATAACTGCTCTTTATTTTTAGGTGCGCTAAGCACATGGAAATTATTGAGCGGCAATAAAGATGTATAGCCTGTACATAATAAACGCGCTAATTCTCACTAAAAGTATCAAAGTTCGAGGTTATATAAAAGCTTACTGTTGATTCATTATAAATACGTGTACTCTCACTTTTAAAGTCCAATAATATGCAAGGATTGCCTATGAATAAATCTAGCTACAGCCCTCGATTCATTATCTTGTTTATTGTTGCTTGTGTGATTGTTTTCCCAGCCATTAGTCAAGGAGAAGATATGTTCAGCTGGTTAAGAAAGAAAAAAGAAGTATTTTTAAGCCCTGAAGTCAATGGTATTGTTACAAAAAATGGCTCACCAATTGCCAACTTAGAAATAATACGATCATTAATGTATTTAGATGAGATTGACCGTCGTGACACTGCAATTACCGATGAAGATGGGCGCTTTCATTTTCCAAAAAAAAACAATTTTTTCCTCAATTCCGAAAAACTTATCGTTGAAAACCGTATTTCCCAAGAAATATTTATCCGAAATGATGATAATAAAATTGAGCTCTGGAGTGCTAATCAGTCTGGAATTAAAGAAATACCTGAATATACCAACAAATTAGCATTCATAAATTGCGAAATAACAAATAAATTAGTCAGGTTTGAGTTCAAAAATTACAATAATGAGCATTTAAATAGGATAGCCTCCAGTATTTGTAGATGGGAAGATGACTATATACCAACACATATCATAGAGAACGGAGAGATAAAGTACAAAATACATGATGGAGATTTCAATAAGATTACAGAGCTTTTTACAGGGAAGGAGGTTGAGTTATGAATAATAAGTTGTCACCTAGCACAGCTGCGAGCGTTGCGGCAAGAGTATATGATATAAGAAAAAGTAACAGTTATAAAAGAGAGTTTGAAATAGATTTTATTGAAAACTTTAAAATCACCAACAAACAAATAAAAGACGTTAGTGGCGGTTTAATCAATCAACTGCTAAATCTGGTTACTCAAATTACAGGCTCTCTGAAAGGTTAAAAAAACAGGGTATTTAACTTTACATGTGTTTTATTCTCAATTAGAGTTCAATAAAAATATGCAAGGATTGCCTATGAATAAATCTAGCTATAGCCCTCGATTCATTATCTTATTCATTCTTGTTTATGTGATTATTTTCCCAGCCATTAGTCAAGGAGAAGATATGTTTAGCTGGTTCAAAAAGAAGAAAGAAGTATTTTTAAGCCCTTAAGTCAATGGTGTTGTTACAGACAATGGCACACCAGTTGCCAACTTAGAAATAATTCGCTCATTAATCTACATAGATGAAAAAGTCCACCGAGATACTGCAAGCACAGATCAAAATGGACGTTTTCACTTTCCCAAAAAAACGATCCTTTCTTCAATACCAAATAAGCTAATAGTTGAAAACCGTGTTTCGCAAGAAATCTTTATTGAAAGCGAAAACACTTTAATTCCATTATGGGTTGCAAACCAATCAGGAATTAAAGAAATTCCCGAGTATAGTAAAAAATTAGCATTCCTAGAGTGTGAATTAACT
>NZ_JBQKUL010000076.1:0-9442 GCF_054968565.1 Pseudoalteromonas sp. G5_S1_54_S4
TTTCATTCTTCCAGATCGGCCAGATCGGTTTCCAGGTTGCGCCTGATGCTGGCTATCGCTTGCACCAGGTCAACAGTGGCTAGGGCGTCCGCAACAGCCTCATGAGCACCCCCCCCGCCAAGTCACCCCTGCAAAATGCACCGCATCGGCCAAAGAGATCGAGCCGTGCCGGTTTGTTGGGCCAAACGCATCGGCAGCCAGGTACATCGCGCAATGCGTTTTAAGTTCGCTGACCCATTCGACCGGCTCACCAAACGCCGCCGAAGTTTGGCGTAACATGCGGGTATCAAAGTCTGCATTGAAGATTACCAGAGAGCGGCCACAGAGGATTTTTCGCACTTGGGCTGACACTTCCGGCCAGGTTGGCGAGTTCGCTAGCCCGGATTTCTCATAGTGCTCCAACAACCTTCGCAGACCAAGCCTGGTAGTGCCAGATCCGAGTGGTCATGGTCGAAGTTGGCGATTATTTAGCCAGTTTCCGGCATTCAGGCACAACTCCCCCTTTCCCCCATTGGTATCGGGCCGGGGGAGCCCGATTATCTACTGGGGCACCAAGCGCTGAACCAGTGCTGAGAGATCGTTCTTGTGTGGATAGCTATCACTCATCAACACCCGTATTCGGCGGGTGTTGCGGATGATGACTGCGCCAACCTTGATCAGCTTCAAGCGCAAGGTGCCGGCACTCATACGTTCGAAGGGCGTGTTTTTCAGATGCACCCGCAAACGCTCGAACAGGGTGTAGGCGAAGCCGGATAAGATCAGCCGCCACTGGTTGGTCCACCAGTGTGTGCTGGAGGTGCGACCGGCAAACAGATCCAGTTGTTGATCCTTGATCCGGTTCTCCATATCACCCCGTGCGCAATACTGTTCGTAGTAGAGCTTGAATCCGTCATCGTAGCGGGAGCTGATAACGAACCGGGGGTTCGGGCCTTGAGGGCCATATTCCAGGCGCGCAACCACCCAGCGTGGCTTATGCCAGCTTCGGGCTTTGTAGCGGAAGCGGAAGGTGCTGGCGAGCTTATGGCCATGAGCCTCGTAGTAGGTCCGGACTTTGTCCATGGCTGGGGCGGCAAGCGCCTCCAGCCGCTGGTTGCGGGCCATGCCTACGATGTAATCCACCTGGTTGCGATCGCACCAGGCCAGCAGTCGGGGCTTGCTGAAGTGGGAGTCGCCCCGGAACACGATCCGGGTCTGTGGCCAATACTCGCGAATAAATCGCACCAGCAGCGCCAGAATGGCCCAGCTGTGCCGGGCATCACCTCGATTGCTGGTGCGCAGATAGCTCACCAGCAAGTGCCTACCGCAGAAGACGTAAAGCGGGAAGTAGCAGTGATGGTCGTAATACCGGTTAAAGAACTTACCCGGCTGGTCGCCGTGCACCGGAATATCGGTGCCGTCAAAATCCAGCACGATTTCCTTGGGCGGCTTCTCATGCTGCTCGATAAAGTGGTGCCAGAGCAACTCATGCGCTTTGACAATGGTTTGCCGATCCATCGCCTGCTCCATTCGACAAAGCGTGGACTTGCCGGCCAGAGTCGAGGCATTCCCCGTGGCGGTTTGTAGTGCCTGATCAAAGCGAAGCGCTTCATGATCATTCAGATCTTCGTAGCCACCGGCCACACCGTAGACCCGTTGCCGGACCAGGGACTTGAGCTCATGACGAATCATCCGGGGATCCCGCTGGTCGGTCAGAGTCTCGGCCAGCCGTTGGGTTAACCGGTGTTGTTTGTCGACTTCGCGCAGTAACAGCAAGCCGGCATCGGAGGTGATATGGCCTCCGGAGAAGTCGGTTTCAATCTGGCGGCGGGAAAGTGGCGAGAAGGTCAGTTTTTGAGGTACCATTTTGGATAGCGGTTGTTGGTGTTGATTGATGGTGTAAGGTCCTGAAATTTTAACACTTTCAGCCGCTTTCTTTTATCCCCTCATGAGAAATTCGGGCTAGACTGCCCCTTGATTCACAACAGATAATAGATCACCTGCTCAATGGGGGCAGGGGGCTTCTGGGCACACCAATTAATCATGGTTGGTGCCGATAACATGCTGGAGAATATTTTGATTAGTTGCCCCAAGTGTGAAGGGGTGCTACTATGATTTCCCTGATGATTGACCTAAAGGAGAAGCTCATGAAATGTCCAGTATGCGAGAGTGTTGATCTGACGATGGCCGATCGACAAGGTGTGGAAATTGATTATTGCCCCAAATGCCGGGGCGTGTGGCTGGACCGGGGGGAGCTGGACAAGATCATCGAGCGTAGTGCCGTAGAACTGGCGCCGCCACCACGTCGCGAGCCAGAACCCCGAGGCTATGACAAGCACGGCGGTTACGGCAAGCATGGAGGCCATGGCAAACATGGGTATCGCCGCAAGTCCTGGTTGTCGGAAATTTTTGATTAGACAGGTTTGTTCAGGCGGCGCAACTCGGGTGGACATGGGCCTGCCTGGTGTCACCGCGGCGCAGGATCCTTACGTCTGGACTTTGACCTGGGGCCTTGACGCGCACCGCGGTCATCTGGTGGTCAAGGATGCGATACGTTGTGTTGGCGGAGGTGAACGTCACCCTTAGAGGAAGCAAATCATGGGACATCATCTTTTCCGGCGACCCAAACACAGACGGTATCGCGACATGGGTGGGTATTATGAGGGCGATGACCATTCCGGCTATCGCGAACGCAGAGCCCTGCCGGTGCTGAATATTCCGACCTCGGTCATCGTGGCCGGGCTGGTCATATGGTCTGCGCTTTCGCTCGGCGCTTGGTGGCTGGTCGATCCGGTCCTCTCCTGGATCTCCGGTGCAGCCGGGCCACTGGCCGATACCGGAGCGGGGCTTGCGAAGTGGTTTGGCCTTGGGGAGGAAGCCACGGCTTTACGTGATGCGGCCAATATTGAGGGGCTGCTCGGCTGGGCGGGTGGATCGATTCATTTTCTTGTCAAGACGGTCGTTCTGCTGGTTTGGGTTGCAGGGCTGATCGCGCTGATTGCAATACCCGCTGTCCTGCGACGAGGACAACGGCGACAGTAGTGCCCGAAGACTGATCGGAACCACCTTGCGCATGACATCCGAACCTCCGGTCATGACCGGACCGCTTCTCTTTCTCGACCATGTCGAGAAATATGTGTTACGGCTCTCTGTCCTTTTCATTGCGGACAATGGCGAGTGCCCGGAGCCAATCGAAACGGTCCACGGCGTACATACAGCGGAAATCCTCGCGGAATACGATCATATGACCGTTTGGCGAGCACGCTTCGACCTGCCCGCAAACCGCTCGTCCTGTTATGCCTGGAACGGCCAAAGTTACTCCTTGGCAAGTGATTTTCGAGGCGATATACGGATCGCCTATGTGTCCTGCAACGGCGAGCAAATCGGCGATCTGGAGCGCGAAGGGTCCGAGCGCAATGCGATGTGGGCACGCCTGACAGAAGATCACCGGAACGCGCCGTTTTCCCTGCTGCTGCACGGTGGCGATCAGGTCTATGCTGACCAAGTCACCGAGGGTCACCCCCTGAGCGAGGACTGGCCCGAACATATCCCCAAGGATCCTTCGCGCGCCGATCTTGCCGATTTGCGCCATTATTTGCGCGAACGCTTCCTGGAGCGCTACGTGGCGCTTTATCGTGCGCCGGAATTTGTCTGGATCGCCGCGCGCGTGCCGTCTCTCATGCAGTGGGACGACCACGATATTTGCGATGGCTGGGGATCGCTACCGGGGTCGAAGACCGACACACCGGTCGGCCAAATCCTGTTTGATGTTGCCCGCGAGAGTTTTTTGACCTTTCAGCATGCCGCAGTAGATGGTGATCTGCCTGAACGGTTCCACGATCCTGCCGGGCTGCATCTGGGCTGGAGTGTTCGCACAGCCGGTCTGCGCCTCCTTGCACCTGATATGAGGTCGGAGCGTACGCGCCACGAGGTAATGGGGGACGGCGGCTGGAAGATGATTCGAGCTGAGGCCTCGACCCCGGTGCAGGGTCACACGTTCCTGATGTCCAGCGTGCCGTTGCTGGGTCCACGCCTGTCGGTGCTTGAGGCTCTGATGGTCGCCATCCCCAAAATGCAGAAATACGAGGACGATCTGCGCGATCAGTGGCAAAGCCGCGCTCACCGTGACGAATGGTGCGATATGCTTCGGGTGATCCGGGACATGGCGCTTGCCAACGGCCATGATGTCACGGTGCTTTCGGGGGAAATCCACCTGGCGACGCGTGCCACGATGAAGCTCGGCGCCGGTCGCTGGTTACACCAGCTGGTTGCCTCGGGCATTGCGCATCGCGCCCCGCCAAGGGTGTGGGCACGAATTCTGGGGGCCCTTGCACAATTTGGTGAATCGCCGCTCAAGGCGTGTCCGATCCGAATCCCATGTATCCCCGGTCAGAAGTCGCGCTATATTGCGGAACGCAACTATCTGGTGCTTGAGCGGCGTTCAGATATATGGCGCGCCCGTTGGGCTCTGGAAGAGAGCGGGATAACACCGCCCCTTATTCTGTGATAATAATCTTCACACATGTATGTAAGGCCGCTAGCGCGGTCGTCGGAGTTTGCGCAGCCGATGATCCAGCACCAATGACCTGTAAATTGTGTGTTATTACCTGCCTTTTTCAATCCGTCATTCACGTCAAGCAGAAGCTCGAACAAATGAACACGCCTTGTATCCCCATCCAGGAAGAGTGGTCCGAGAGTTTGTTCGATCCACTTCATTGGGAGCTTCCTGCAACGGCTTCCTGTTGTCTGGTTGATTACACCGACATTTCCGCATTGGATACCCTACCCACGGGTGTAACAGGTGGAGCAAAACGAAATGCGAGCAAGCGCAGTGCGTTGAACACGACGACAATAGTCGACCCTTCGTGAACCGCCACCGCAGGTCCAATCCCAAGACCGAGAATCGTCGCGGGAACCAGCAAGGCAACAACGCCCAGGCTGAACCACAGGTTCTGTCGAATGATTGAGCTCGTCGACCGGCTCAACGCCACGGCGAAGGGCAAATGGTTCAGGTTATCCGCCATCAGAGCCACATCGGCGGTTTCCAGCGCGACATCCGAGCCCGCCGCGCCCATGGCAATGCCGACTGTGGCGTTCGCCATCGCGGGAGCGTCGTTGACGCCGTCGCCAACCATCGCTACTTTAGCCTCTGCGCGCAGTTTTTTGATCGTCTCCACCTTATCATCGGGCATCAGATCACCGCGTGCCTCGTCAAGGCCGACAGCCCGCGCGACAGCGTCCGCGACCTGCTGATTGTCGCCAGAGATCATGATCATCCGGCGAATGCCGATCGTGCGCAGCGTCTCTATCACCGCCGGTGCCGCTTCGCGCGGCGTATCCATCAGCCCAATCACGCCAAGATATCGGTCGCCTTGGCGAACAACCATCGTGGTGCGGCCGTTCGCTTCCAATGCTTCTATTTGGATCTTCAGAGAAGGAGGAATGGCAGGGCCGCCAATCTCCGCGAACAGGTCATCCTTACCGATGTAGGTTGTCTCGCCCTCGACGTCTGCCACGACCCCGCGGCCCGTAATGCTGCGCAGGTTCAATGACTCGGCGGCAGGCGTATCGCCCAGGCGTTCGCGTCCACCCCTGACAACGGCAGCGGCGAGGGGATGGTCGCTCAACATCTCGACCCCAACCGCCACCCGCAGAAGCTCCTCTTCCGCTACGTCATCGGCCGTCACCACATCGACGAGCTTCGGCTTGCCTTCTGTCAGTGTGCCGGTCTTGTCGAAGGCGATGGCCGTCAGCCGCCCCAGATTTTCGAGCGGGGCACCGCCTTTGATCAGAACACCGCCACGGGCGGCGCGTGCGACCCCGCTGAGAACCGCGCTTGGCGTCGCGATCGCAAGCGCACAGGGGCTTGCCGCTACCAGTACAGCCATGGCGCGATAGAAGGTGTCGCTGAAAGGTTCGTCGACGACGAAGCCCGCAAACAAAAGCGCAACGGCAAGAACCAGAACCGCCGGTACAAAGATGCGTTCGAACCGGTCGGTCAGGCGCTGGGTGGGCGATTGGTTGGTTTCGGCCTCGTTCACCATCTTGACGACGCGGGCGAGGGTCGAATCCGCCGATGTGCGCGTGACTTGAATTTCCAACGCACTGCCGCCGTTGATCGTACCGGCAAAGACACGGTTTTCGGCATCCACGAGGTCGGGTTTTTCCGCGGCAACGGTCGCATCCCCGACGGGTGATTTGTCCACCGGCACGCTCTCGCCTGTGATCGGTGCTTGATTGACGCTGCTTTCACCCTTGATGACGAACCCGTCCGCGGCCAGACGCTCGTTCGGCTTCACCAGCACGATGTCACCGACCCGCAAAGCATCGACGGCGATCTCTTCGACCTTGGCATCCCGGCGCACGGTGGCGGTTTTGGGCGCCAGGGCGCCAAGCGCTTCGATGGCCCGCTTGGCGCGACCCATGGCATAGCCTTCCAGCGCATGGCCAAGACTGAAGAGGAGCAGCAACAATGCGCCCTCGGCCCATTCACCAAGCGCTGCCGCGCCCGCCGCCGCCACCAGCATCAGAAAATCAATCTCGAACCGGCCAGTGCGCACACTGTCAATAGCCTCGCGCAGGGCGTAGTAGCCGCCGAAGAAATAGGCGGGCACGAGGACGAACAGGGGTGCCCATGGCGGCGTCGCCACGAACTTCGGCAAAAGCCAGCCAATCAGCAACAGCGCACCGCACAAGGCCACAAAAATAAGTTCCGTTTGCGCACCAAATATGCCGCCATGCTCATGATCGTGTGCTTCTCCAGTCGGCTCATGCGGTCTGGATTCGTCTTGTACCAGCGACAGTCTCATGTTCTGAAGGGCATTGCGCAGAGTGTTTTCATCAGTTTGCCTTCGATCAAATTCAATCCGCAGCGGCCCCTTGGCATTGGCCTCGGCCTCTACAACCCCCGGGAGACTGCGCAGCTGTGCGCTGACCGCTCTTGCCCGACGTTGATCCGGAATACCTTCAACCTGCCACACGAGGTGCCCGAACTGAGAGGTAATCTCTGCCCCGAACGCCTTGGCGACTTCGCGGACTCGTTCAAGCGAAAGCAATGCGGGGTCGTAATGAATACATAGCTCCATGCCCCCACCGCTTTCTGTATTGCGAACGTGGGCGATAGAGACACCTTCACGAGTTTCCAGGCTCTCGGCTAGCCGCTGTGCACAAGCCCCATGCGCATCCGGCGTGTCGGGAAGGAGGAGCGGGAGGTCAAGGCGAAGTGTTTTTTCCATGGTTGCACATCCTATCTTTTGTTGAAACCAAAACGCGACTGGGATCGGTACCTGGAATATGCTGCGAGACAAACGCAAAGCCGCAGGCACACAACGCTGCTGCCGCGTAGGCTATCATGCTGGCTTCGCGGCGGTGCCATAACCGATCCATTCCGGTCAGCCCGCCCAACACCGTGCTGGCGATTGTTTTGCTCGCAAGCTGCAACTGAAATTTCCAAGCCAACTTCTTTCTCCAGTGTTTTTGTCTTTATCCGTTCAAGTAGGCGTAGTGTGGGATCATAATAAAGTTGGTAACAAACCACCTCTCTAAGCCCCACTTTACCCTACCAAGGATCGGTTAGAAAAGAATAAAGTTGGTAACTTTTCAGGCGTTCGCCGAAAAAGCCGGGTCCATCCATCATAATAAAGTTGGTAACTAATTTCAAGTAGTCTGGCAGTAGAAGAGGCAGGCTTAAAAAAGTCGTTTTAGTTGCCCAGTGGCCTGGGTCCTACCCCGTTACTTTCCTTATCGCATAGCCCCGCCAGCATGAGCAGCCTTGTAATGAAGCAGAAGCTGCAACGTAAAGTTCGTCGCAGTGCCAGACCTTGCTAAGCATTTGATACTTGAATCACGTCTTCGAATATCATTGGGAATCTCTCAAGAACTTCAGGCAAGTGATCGGTAAAGAAAAAACGCTTTCTGAAAAATTCAAAATCATCCTCTGGGTTAGCAAACTGCTCTTTAACTTTAGCGCGAGCGTGTTTTATTCCTCGGGCTTTAATTTCTGGGTTCTGAAGAACTCGGCTAACCAAAAATTCTATCCGTTCTCGCTTGCCTTTACCTCTACAGAATTTCCAGTAGTAACTTCGGAAACTAGCCTCGAATAAAGCACGAGCGCCAATAAATCTGAATCTTGGTTCATTGTCACCGATGTTTTTATTCAACGCTTCCATCGCCATATCGCCATCCTTAGCATCAAATAAAACGGCGTAAAAATCACGAAAGCGCCTCTCTAGGTCACCTGCTTTTACATCATCCTGCGCGCCAATGACGCCAAAAAATGGTGCGCCATCCATTTGAGTGGCAGTGCCAATAAGATTTGCCCCATCACATGCTCCTATTACAACTAGCGTATTGAGCCGACTTGCAAAATTTATTTTGATGAGTTCATTTCTAAATCGATTCCAAGGCAAATGATTGCCATCGGCAAGCATTAAGCCTTCCTCATCTCCATGACACTCTATATGGATTATTGGAACGATATTTTCTTTCGGTATTCTTTGGGAAATTTTCCGAAGACAGTTAATGAAGGCGTCGGAATCCTCAACCGAAATAAGCTCACCAAATAGGTTCTCGCTGTAAGAATCGAGATGCATTAACCGATCCTCAAAAAGCCGTGTCCCAGTCTTGAGCTCTTCCTCAGCCAGAGACTCAATGACGATCACTTTGTTCAAAAGGCCTGTGACTTTCATATTTGTCCTGATTATTTGCCGATCAAGGAAACCGGTGCCGGCGCAAAGCGGAGGAAATCCAGCGTCCGATTGAACGACTGGTTTTGCTAAGTTTCGGCTCTATTTCAGCCAAGCCCCGACACTTGTTTTCACCTCGAAGAAGGTATCAATTTTGGTTCGATCCTCTTCAGTCAAATTTCCTATTAACCTGGCCATAAAAGCTGAGCCCAAACCTTCAGTTGCTGTTTGCACCAGCGGATGCAGTTTTCGAGAGACCTCGAAAATGAAATTCTTTTCAAATGCGATATTTCGACCACCGGAGTTTTTTAAGGAGCCAACCTTCTGCGCGTCGGCCAAGGTCAAAGTCCCCCCAGTATGAACGATGGAGTGGCGGAGCTGCCAGAGTGTCGAGAGCCTCTCGATGTCATCGCCACTGAATGGGACATATTGAAGCTCAAAGCAGTTAAAGTATCTATTAACCCTCTCTGCATCGTGCCAGCCAGACATTGAATCTGAGAGTAGTGTTCCTACTGAATTTGCGCCGGTTGCTCTATGCGCAGCCAACCGAGGCCAATCGATTTGGATGTTTGTTTCCTTTGACAGTTTTTTGAAAAACTCGTCAACCTTAAAGCCGGCTAAAAATACCGAAAAATCAAAAATACCGGCGAAAAGATATCTTTGATAGGTCTCGAAATGGCCCATCACAGTGGGTAAAACAGCCACCACTAGGTGCTGTAAACTATCAACAGCATCTTTATTAGGGTATACGGATTTAATGGTTGATGGGTCACCTTCACCCT
>NZ_JBQKUL010000077.1:0-8349 GCF_054968565.1 Pseudoalteromonas sp. G5_S1_54_S4
CTGGATATTTGAACGATAGGTGCTAAAAACACAACATAACTATCAATTTATTAACAATAAACGCGAAACTTAAGCCTTTAAGCATTGTATCAACTTGAATAAGCTTTATTAAAACACTCGCAACTAAGATGATCATAATGATCACTAGCAATAATCTACCCGAATAGATCCCATATATAACAAAGTCTGGAAAATAAGACGCTGCAGCTAGCATACTGTTAATGTTACTACGGTGAATTGAAGTAGGTAAGAGTGATACCACAGTATTAATAAAATCACGGCTATTAATAGTGCCTACCTGAAGGTGGCTTTTGTTTATGTGTATTAGCAAAGCCTTAATATAAGTAGGAGTTACTGTTGCTCTATTTTAGGCAAAATAAAGCCCCGCATTTGCGAGGCTACTATTTATGCTACACCGTATTGATCCCGGTAAGCTTTTACCGCGGCTAAATGCTCATCCATAGTTCCTTGAAGCTCTAGGTAACTAATTAAATCAGCCAATTTAACGATTGAAGTAACTTGAGTATTAAAGTCACGTTCTACTTCTTGTATAGCAGAAAGCTCTGCTTTACCTTTTTCTTGACGATCAAGTGCAATTAAAACACCACTTAAATCTGCGCCATTATCCGCAATTATTTCCATTGACTCGCGAATAGCTGTACCGGCGGTGATCACATCATCAACTAACATGATCTTACCTTTAAGTTCAGATCCAACTAAGCTACCACCTTCACCGTGTGCTTTTTTCTCTTTACGGTTAAAGCAATAAGGTACATCTTTATTATAATGATCTGCTAACGCAACTGCGGTTGTTGTTGCAATTGGAATACCTTTATAAGCAGGACCAAATAGTACATCATATTCAATTGCTGCATCTTCAAGTGCCGCTGCATAAAAGCGACCTAAGCGCGCTAAGTCACGACCTGTATTAAACAAACCCGCATTAAAGAAGTAAGGGCTAGTACGGCCAGACTTTAAAGTAAACTCGCCAAACTTTAATACCTGCTTTTCTAAAGCAAACTCAATAAACTCTTTTTGATATTCTTTCATTGCCAGTTACCTATTTATGCTAGTGCTTGCTTTTGTACATCAATAATTTCACGAATTGAATGCTTAGCGAGTGTAAGTAGCTCATCAAGTTCGTCAAACGAGAAAGGTTCACCCTCAGCGGTTCCTTGTACCTCAATAATTTTACCGGTTTCAGTTAAAATTACATTCATGTCAGTTTCAGCGTCAGAATCTTCTAGGTATTCTAAATCGCTAATCGCTTGGCCTTTATATATACCAACAGAAATAGCAGCGATCATATGTTTAAGTGGGTTTGAGTTAATCATCCCTTTTGCACGCATATACGTTAGTGCATCAACTAGCGCAACGCATGCACCGCTGATAGACGCTGTACGTGTACCACCATCAGCTTGGATTACATCACAATCAATAGTAATTGTGTTTTCACCGAGTGCTTTTAGATCGATTGCTGCACGTAAAGAGCGAGCAATCAGACGCTGAATTTCCATTGTACGACCGCCCTGCTTACCTCGCGTTGCTTCACGACTATTACGTGTGTGTGTTGCGCGCGGTAACATGCCATATTCTGCGTTTACCCAACCTTTACCTTGGCCTTTCATAAAGCGTGGTACGCCAGCCTCAACTGTCGCAGTACAAAGTACCTTAGTGTTGCCAAACTCTACCAATACTGAACCTTCAGCATGCAGAGTATAGTTACGTGTAAACGTAACCGGTCTAATTTGATTAGGTGTTCTTTCGCTTGGACGCATTGACGATCCCCTTAATTCTGAATTTGCCACATTATATGTTGATGTGAATACAGATGCCATGTTGATTTATATTAAAGTGTGTTTAAAAAACACTCAGCAGTGTTAAATTTTCTTTAGAGCTTGGGCAGTGTTACGGTATAATAATCGTAATATTGTATTTAAAAATGTAGGAAAACATCCATGATCCACAGTATGACAGCTTATGCGCGTCGCGAAATAAAAGGCGAATGGGGCACTGGCACCTGGGAAATTCGTTCAGTAAACCAGCGCTACCTTGAAACGTTTATTCGCGCACCAGAGCAATTTCGTGGCATGGAGCCGGTAATTCGTGAGCGTTTACGTAAAAATTTGCAACGCGGTAAAGTTGAAGTATTTTTAAAGTTTGTTGCAAATCCAGCACACGTGGGTGAGCTATCAATTAATGAGTCACTTGCTGAGCAACTAATAAATAGTGCTAAATGGGTGCAGCAACAAAGCAGTGGCGACATTAATCCTGTTGATATACTGCGCTGGCCTGGCGTAATGGAAGCACAGGAGCTCGATTTAGATACCGTTAATAAAGCACTTATAGCGGGCTTTGACCAAGTAGTTGAAGATTTTAAATCAGCCCGTGGCGATGAAGGCGCAAATTTAGAAGAAATGATTGCCACTCGCCTTGATGCCATACTTGAGCAAGTTACTGTAGTAGAAAGTCACTTACCAGAAATAGCAAAGTGGCAGCGTGAAAAGCTTAATCAAAAGCTTGAAGACTTAAAAACCGACATTGACGAATCTCGCCTTGAACAAGAGCTTATTTACCTTGCGCAAAAGCAAGATGTCGCCGAAGAACTCGACCGCTTAAAATCGCACGTAAAAGAAACTAAAAAAATTCTTAATAAAGGTGGCGCATGTGGCCGCCGTTTAGATTTTATGATGCAGGAGTTTAACCGCGAAGCAAACACCCTAGCCTCTAAGTCTATTAATAGCGATATTACTAATGCAGCTGTAGAGCTAAAAGTGCTTGTTGAGCAGATGAGAGAGCAGATCCAGAATATTGAGTAACTTTTTTGGCTTTACCACTCACTTGAGCATAATTAGCTAAATAAAGTACAATATAATAATTGAAGGCTTGAGCTGTTTATAGTTCGAGCCTGTTTATTTTTAGATAGAGAAAATAATGGCACACTCTCGCGGAAACTTATTTATTTTATCTGCGCCTTCTGGGGCGGGTAAATCGAGCTTAATAAATGCATTACTGAAAAAACATGCTGATATGAAAGTATCGGTATCGCACACCACCCGCGCACCGCGCCCTGGTGAAAACAATGCGGAACATTATCATTTTGTATCGGTTGATGAGTTTAAGGCACTAATTGCCAAAGATGACTTTTTTGAGTGGGCACAAGTATTTGACAATTATTACGGTACTTCTAAGCAAGCTATTGAAGAGCAACTCGCCGCTGGCATTGATGTGTTTTTAGATATTGATTGGCAAGGTGCTCGTCAAGTTCGAGAAATAATGAAAGACGTAAAAACTATCTTTATTTTACCGCCGTCAAAGCAAGAGTTAGAGCAACGTTTAAATAACCGTGGCCAAGACTCAGCTGAAATTATTGCCGGGCGTATGGCACAAGCTCAATCAGAAACTTCTCATTACGATGAGTATGACTTTGTTGTTGTGAATGATGATTTTGATACTGCTTTAAGTGAGATAGAAAGTGTTGTTATTGCACAGCGATTAACGCTAAAAGCGCAAACAACGCGTCATCAAACTTTAATTAATGAGCTACTCAAATAATCTAAATTAAGATTAATTAGGTGTTCATGCCCTAAAACAGATAAAAATTAACCACTGGCTATTGGCGAAACCTGCTGCGTGCAGTAAACTACGCCTTTGCTTTTAAATTATTTTGGAGTGCTAAGATGGCTCGCGTAACAGTTGAAGATGCAGTAGATGCAATTGGTAATCGTTTTGACTTAATTTTAGTTGCGGCCCGTCGTGCCCGCCAAATTGCTGTTGGTGGTAAAGACCCACTAGTAGATCCTGAGAACGATAAGCCAACAGTTGTTGCTTTACGTGAAATCGAACTTGGTTTAGTTGATAATTCTTCAATGGATGTTATTGATCGTGAAGAACAACAACACCAAGAAGCGGCAGAACTAGCTGCTGTTGCTGCCATTGTTGGTGGCAACCAATAATCAACCGCCCGGTTTGATTTAGCTAACGGCATAGTATTTCAACTATAGCCGTTGGCAATCCTTTGTTTTCATCGTATATTCGTAACTTATCCTAACTTATTTGCTTCACGAGAACATTGGAGTGTGAATGTATCTTTTTGAAGGTCTTAAAAAGAAAATCTCAAAATACTTGCCAGCAGACGATGTTGAGCTAGTCCAAAAAGCCTATGTGGTAGCCCGAGAGGCCCATGAAGGTCAAACTCGCTCAAGTGGCGAACCTTACATTACTCACCCCGTTGAAGTAACTCAGATACTAGCTAGCATGCACCTTGACCATGAAACGCTCATGGCAGCACTAATGCACGATGTGATTGAAGATACCGATTTTAGCCAACAAGATTTAGCTGAAATATTTGGTGAAACGGTGGCTGAACTCGTTGAAGGTGTGAGCAAGCTTGATAAGTTAAGCTTTAAAGATAAAAAAGAGTTTCAAGCTGAAAACTATCGAAAAATGATTATGGCAATGACCCAAGATATTCGGGTTATTTTAATCAAGTTGGCTGATAGAACGCATAACATGCGAACATTAGGCGCACTTCGCCCTGATAAACGCCGCCGTATTGCTCGCGAAACTCTAGAAATTTATGCGCCGATTGCTAATCGTTTAGGTATTCACGATATAAAAAATGAGCTAGAAGACTTAGGTTTTCAAGCGCTGTATCCAATGCGTCATCGTGCACTTAAATCTGAAGTGGCTAAAGCGCGTGGAAATCGCAAAGAAGTTATTTCAAATATTCAAACAGAAATTGAAGCACGCCTTGAAGAGTCTGGCATAAAGGCCACCGTATCAGGCCGTGAAAAGCACTTATATAGTATTTATAAAAAAATGCTCAACAAAGAGTTACTGTTTAACGAAGTCATGGATATTTACGCTTTTCGTATTGCGGTAGATTCTATGGACACCTGTTATCGCGTACTCGGCGTTGCTCATAACTTATATAAGCCAATTGAAACCCGCTTTAAAGACTATATTGCCGTGCCAAAAACTAATGGCTATCAATCACTTCATACTTCTTTGGTTGGCCCGCATGGTATTCCTGTTGAAATTCAAATCCGTACTCACGATATGGATCACATGGCAGACAAAGGAGTCGCGGCTCACTGGATGTATAAAAAGTCTGGTGACAATGCGGGTCACACTGCGCAGCAGCGTGCTCGCCAATGGATGCAAAGCTTACTAGAATTACAGCAAAGTGCGGGCTCATCGTTTGAATTTGTTGAAAACGTTAAAACCGAACTCTTCCCTGAAGAAATTTATGTCTTTACCCCAGATGGTCGCATCGTTGAACTGCCAATGGGCGCGACTGCGGTCGATTTTGCTTATGCCGTTCATACTGATGTTGGTAATACTTGTGTAGGCGCACGCGTTAATCGAAAACCTTATCCTTTAAGTAAAGCCATTGATACTGGGCAAACAATAGAAATTATTACTAGCTCAGGCGCTCATCCTAACGCAACATGGCTTAACTTTATTGTTACTGGTAAAGCGCGACTGGGCGTACGTAACTACCTTAAAAGCCAACAGCATGAAGAAGCATTATTATTAGGTCGTCGCTTACTTGACTCAGCGCTAGGGGAAAACAAATTTGATAACCTGCCAGCTGAAAATATTACACGAGTGCTTGAAGAGCATGAGCTTTCCTCTACCTTAGAACTGCTAGTAGAGATTGGCTCAGGTAACTTAATGAGTATGCTGATTGCTAAACGCTTGTTACAAAACGACAATGATGATTTAAACGACATCGCAAAGCGTGCCAAGGCAACTATTATTGGTACCGAAGGCATGTTGGTTAATTATTCAAAATGTTGTCGTCCAGTGCCTGGAGACGCTATTACAGCTCATGTCAGCCAGGGTAAAGGTTTAACAGTTCATCGCCAAGAGTGTAAGAACATTCGTGGCTGGGAAAATGATCGTTCAAAATACCTAGTCGTAAAATGGGATGATAATCCAGAAAAAGAATACATTGCGGCTTTACGAGTAGAAATTATTAACCACCAAGGTGCGCTGGCTAAATTAACCAATGTGGTCGCCACTACACAGGCCAATATTGTAGAAATAGCTACCGATGAAAAAGAAAGTAATTTATACGTGATAGACTTAGGGATCACAGTTAAAAACCGTATCCATGTCGCTAATATCATGCGTCGTATACGTGTGATGCCGGATGTACAAAAAGTCTATCGTAAAAAATAAAATAGGAACATCATGAATAAAGCATTTATATCAACGGATAAAGCACCTGCAGCGATTGGCACATACAGCCAAGCAGTAAAAGTGGGCACAGCGGTTTATTTATCTGGGCAAATTCCACTTGTCCCTGAAACAATGGACGTTATATCTGAAGACTTTAGCGAGCAAACACACCAAGTATTTAAAAATATTTGTGCGGTTTGTGAAGAAGCTGGCGGCACCATTCAAGATTTAGTAAAAGTAAATATTTACCTTACTGATCTTTCAAATTTTGCCATTGTTAACGAAGTAATGAGCCAATATTTTAAACAGCCTTATCCTGCTCGCGCTGCTATTGGCGTTCGTGCACTACCTAAAGGTGTACAAGTAGAAATAGACGGCATTATGGAACTTCCTTCAACAAACTAACCTCTATAAGCTATGAGCGCCGCTCATAGCTTTTATTCCAATCTGTAACTACACTTTGATGAATTCTTGACTCAAAACTAAAATTCTAGCACTCTGTAATCACGTTATTTAATTAAACCTTACTTTAGTAGTAGAAAAGGATAACTTGTGTTTAAGCTTGCTCATAATGGCAATGTATTGCTCGATACGAGTAAATCTGCACCCGCCAGTGCTGCTTTTATCATTGAAGCAATTGAACAATCGCCTTACAGCGAGTGTGAAATCAATCATGACGCCATAAATAACTATTTCAGCAGTGCAACACCTGAACGTATCTTAGTTGTTGCAACACGTCATGATGCCACCTTAAGCGTGGAGATAAGTGATGATAAAATGTTAGCCATGGGCACGCTCACTCTTGCTAAAGGGGGAGCAACACTGAGTTTTGATGAAGCTAAAAAAGAATTAGTTAAAGCGCACGTTGCGAGAGGTTATAAGCAAGCATTTTTAGAGCAACTTTTACAAAAGCAATTTGAGCTTCCTCCGGGCTCTGTAGTTAGCGGGCCACTTGCTAAGGGACGTTTACCTACTGACGGCCAAGATAGCAAATTTAAAGCCATGGTTAAAACCTTAAAAGACCGCCTTAAAGCACCCAAATTAAAAGAAGACGGTAGTGTTGATATGCGTGATTTTGGTAAATTAGCAAGTGTTAAACCGGGTGAATTACTAATCCAGCAGCAACCAGCTACTCCTGGTCAAGAAGGATTTACCGTGATAGGTGATGTTTTACCAGCCAAACCAGGGCAAGTTCATGCCCTAATTGCAGGTGAGGGTACTGAAATATCAAAAAATAACCCGATGGAATTACTTTCAACTATTGCCGGCGTGCCTGTTGAAATAAATAACGGAATGCGTGTTGACGATATTTTCACTGTTAACGATGTGTCTGTAAAAACAGGCCATATCGACTTTGAAGGTAGTGTAATAGTTAGTAAAAATGTAGAGCCAGGGATGAGGATAAATGCAACAGGTGACATTACCGTTTTTGGTACAGTCGAATCTGGAGAATTAACCGCCGGTGGCGATATACTTGTAAAACAAGGGGTGATTGGCCATCAAAAGCCTGAAGATAAATCACTATCTTGCAGAATAATTTGCGCAGGTGATATGCATGCCTCACACTCTCAATATTGCTACATTGAAGCTAACAGCATATTGCTTGACCGCCAAGCCAGCCACAGCTCAATGAAAGCAAAAAATATAATTCAAATTGGTCAATCAGAACTACCTAAAGGAAAGTTATTTGGAGGTGAAATTTTAGATGCCACTAAACTAATTGCCGGAGAAATTGGTAACGAATCAGGGGCTAAAATGGCAATTAATTTAGCCGCTTCAGCTACTCAAATGACCAAAGATATTGATAAATATTTTAGTGAATTAACAGCTGCAAATGAGCAGGTTGATAGCTTACAAGCTGCATTAGAAAAAGCAGATTTAATTAAAGATGCTGATAAAAAAAGCGAGCTCATAAATAAGATTGGATCAACTCAGATACATCATAGTCAACAAGCAGAACAATTAGAAAAGCAGGTAGCAGGTTTAGAGCAAAAACTGAATACGTTACTCGATGAAGCCATGTTGACTGTGAATAGCGTTTTACATTCGGGTGTAGAGATCCATATCTTCAATAAACTGCTTAAAACGACCCGTAACTTCCCACCGAGTAGTGTTAAGTTAGAGAATAATAAAATAGAAATTGAATTTAAAACTTAATAA
>NZ_JBQKUL010000078.1:0-8330 GCF_054968565.1 Pseudoalteromonas sp. G5_S1_54_S4
GTTTTGCAATTTTAAGAAACTATGACGGACATGATTTCAAAGTGACTTTGGTTGATAGCAATGGAGATAGAGTTGCTGGCGGATATAGCGTAGCAGTTTCCACTTCTATCTTTAATGCAGGCACTTATTATTGGGAAGTTGAAAATAAAACAACAACTGGATCTACTTATGGTGGAATTACTTATGAAGTAAGATCTGGTGGCTAGTTAAACTTTCTATTAACGACTCAGCCCTATGAGTCGTTAATAGAAAACAATCTAAAATAAAAGCTTAAGTTTTATAAAATTATGTCGATAAAAGAAAACGACATATGAAAAAGGATTTTTATGAAAATCAGCACCAATCTACTACCTACTCTATTTGAAAGTAAAATATCTATTTTTACAAACAGTGATGATGAAAAAATAAAAAGCTTTTCTACTAAAACAAGCGAAAGTGGCTTAAAAATTAATATAAACACAACTCACCTTGATCCTAAAGTTAAAGAAAAAAAAGACAATAATGCTTTTGATTCATCATTAATTGAGGGAAGTGCATATGAAAAAGTATTTAAAAAAGAAGAGCTCAACTTTTCTAATATGAGTATAAAAGAACTTCATAGTATTGTTAAAAATGTGAATGAAATGGAACGAGAATACACACAAAAATACGATAGTGATGAACCAGTTAGATTAGGTAAGTCAGGAAACCCCATAATATCCAAAAAAAGAGAAGATATGAATAGTTTAGAGTCTAAACTTAGGATCCTTTCTTATGGTGGAGGGGATGTAGATCCTGATAAAAAAATTAATGTTATGGAGTATTTTTCTAATAGTTCAGAGAAATTAGATGGACTTGCTAAAGAATATCCTGAACGTCAGACTTATCAAGTAAGAGCCTCTTACATGAAAGAAATAATTAATACGTTTGATAAATTTATATCAGACGATACTTTTGATTTATATCAAGAAAAGGCTGCTTTATTGTTAACCGACAAAAAGAAAGTCGATGTTTTTATTTGAAAAAAGCCTAGAACATAGCAAAACAGCTAACAGCTTATTGAACACCATTTTGGTGGTTTATAACACACCGAAACGGCGTATATTACATACCCTGATAATTTCACCAATAATTACCTTTGTAAACAAGTAATTAAAACAGCTAGGAATTAAGCATGTTATTTTGCCCCAAAACGGCGTTTAATAATGTTATTGGACAAAATTAGATTTCTACTTAAAACACAGGAATAAATTTAACTTTTTCAGTGTCCGGTTATCGCTCAAAGCCGACCTATAGAATAATTGCTTTAACACGTTTTGGGGCAAAGGCAGCTTGGGGGTTGCTGCCTATATTAAATTAACAATCCGTTTCTCTGGATATCTTAATTGCATCTTCAATTTCAATTCCGAGATATCTTATGGTGTTATCAATTTTTGTATGGCCAAGCAGTAACTGAACGGCCCTTATATTTTTGGTTCGAGCATAAACCAATGTCGCTTTGGTTCTTCGCATTGAGTGAGTTCCATATAGAGCAGAATCAAGCCCTAACTGCTCAGCCCAACTCCTGATAATAGACCTGTAATATGAATAGCTTATTGGTTGATTAGAGCGACGTAAACTCCGGAACAAATAATCTTTAGGTTGCAATTTAACTTCTTGAACCCAACGGCTAATACTTTGTTGTGTTCTCGGCGTTATCTCAAATTGAACTTCGATCCTTGTTTTCTTTTGTATCCATTGCACTCTCTCAAAAACTTGATCTTGGGTAGCGACATCTCGAACTTTTAAAGACAGTAAATCACATGATCTTAATTTACTATCTATAGCCAAATTGAGTAACGCTAATTGCATCAAGTTGTTTTTAATTTCGATTCGAGTGCGAATACGCCAAATCTCTTCAAGCTTGAAAGGACGTTTCACACCAGTCGCATTGTGATTTAGTTCTGGTTTCATAGTGACCTCCTATTTAAAAGTTACTATGAGGATAGCGAATGTATTACTGATTAGGGTTTGGGCAGTTATGAGTTAGAGTCGATGGGCGGTTCTGTGCCATGAGCAGACTGAAGATCTTTAATGTCTGAAATCAAGATTTGGGTGATGCCAATCATACTCATTGCTAGGTCACAAAAAGTGGAACGCCTAGTAAAGCTCGCATGGATAGTCGCCTGTTTGTATATTAGTTGGTTTTGTTTACTCTTATTTATGTTGATTGCACCACTTAAGCCTAATCGAAAATAGTAATTTGGTATTCTTCGCATGTTAAATTAGGTTGTGATTAATGGCTTTTATAACGGCCTGAGTGCGGTCTTTTACCTCTAATTTAGCAAG
Organism: Pseudoalteromonas sp. G5_S1_54_S4; assembly: GCF_054968565.1. Classification (NCBI taxonomy): domain Bacteria; kingdom Pseudomonadati; phylum Pseudomonadota; class Gammaproteobacteria; order Alteromonadales; family Pseudoalteromonadaceae; genus Pseudoalteromonas; species Pseudoalteromonas sp. G5_S1_54_S4. The sequence goes on from NZ_JBQKUL010000078.1 coordinate 2,308, forward strand.
GATTTGTGACACATGATTACGAATAGTCCCCTCAGAGTTATCTAACTTTTTGGCAATCACTTTGTTCGACATGCCTAAAGACAAACACTGCAATACGGTTTGTTCTTTGCCTGTTAAGCAGAGCTGAGGGCTTAGTTGCTTTTTGAGTAGAAAATCAGTCACCGCACTTTGCAATACTCGCTCACCTGCAACGACCTGCTTGATAGCGCTAATGAGTTCTTCAAGTTCAATGTTTTTAAGTACATATCCACGAGCACCTAGATTAAGGGCTTTGACTAATACATCACAATCTTCAAATGTGGTGATGATTAGCACGGGGGTTTTATCACCCTTCTCGCGCATTTTTTGCAGCACCCCGAGCCCATCTAAATTCGGCATTCTCATATCGAGTAAAGCAATGTCAAAACTATGCTCAGCTAATAGTGCAAGCGCTTGCAAGCCATCTTCAGCTTGGGCTTCTATATTAATGGCGTTATCGAGGTTAAGTAAATTAGCGAGGCCTAAACGAACTAAGGTCTGATCTTCAACTAGTAGGCACTTTATCATGGCTTTTTTCTTCTAAATTTAGTGGTAGGGTCATGGTATTGATCAGTGTTTCTTGCTCAAGGTGTTGTGAAAATTCACCACCAAATTGTGCCATTCGCTCATTTAATCCTGCTAATCCGTTCCCTTGTTTTGGTAAATGGGTCTCTGGTTGATTGTGATACGCTTTTGCAATTAACAGCGGCTGTTGGCCAACGTGGGAGACATTTACATGCAAAGTAAAATGGTTTGCTTGGGTATGTTTAAGGGTGTTGCTGATCATCTCTTGGGTAAACCGCAATACACACAGGGCAAAGTCTTGCGGGAGCTGCTCTGTCTCCTTACTTAGTTGGAGATCACAGTGTAAATTAGGTGTTAGTTCGCAAATGGCCTCAAGAGCTTGCTTAAGTATCGTTTTGTCATTGCGCTGAGTGGAAACGATTTCGCGCACCTCTGCCAATACTTCTTGGCTAAGTTGGTGGCAAAGAGAGAGGGTTTCAACGGTGGCTTCATTTGCAGCTCTTTTAGCAAAATCTAAATTAATGCTGAGCGCGGTAAGCTTATGGCCGAGTGAATCATGGAGCTCGCGTGATATATTTTGTCGCTCTTGCGCTGCATGCATCGCCCCCATCATGTGTTGGGTGGCTTTTAACTCTTTATAGTTTTGTCGGGATTGGTAATGTGTATTTAAACTTTCGACAATCCGGCGACTGACAAACCAATTCATCAAGCAAAAGAAAAACCAAATTGTAAACGTGATCCAAGGAATGCCATTTTCCCAGCGCGCATAATGCGTTAAACCATACACCAGCATGGCGGCCACAACACAAGCCAGTATCTTAGGAAGCGAAAAATGAGGACTAAAAACCGCGGTAAACATCACTAGGTGGATAAAAACTAAGGATGTTGAACTCAGTTGTATCATTGCCAAAATAAGCAAGAAATAGCCAAGCGCTACGCCGTGAACAAATTTGTTGGGTTGTTTTAACACATACAGCAAAATAGCTAAAATGGAACCACTTACTATGATTTGCAAATATAGTGCTAATTCTGAGTTGGCATAATAGGCACACGCCGATGTCACCCCAAGCCACGATGCCAATGTTGAAAAATGCCAATCGGTTGTATGTCGTATAGTTGATTCCATTACTGTGGCCATATTTTTTTAGCAATTATTGCAGAACTCACGTTGTAAAAACAGTGACATCTGTCATAGCTCGGGCTATGAGCTTTGTGACTAGTGCCATGAAACCTCATTCATTTATGCTTGATTAATAAAAGTTAGTTGGGCACATTAATGAATAAAGACAGTCGATTACACTACATTGATAATTTACGCAGCCTCGCGCTATTGCTCGGCATCGTATTTCATGCCGCTTTAGCCTACAGTCCGTTCTTTAGCAATATTTGGTTTACGGCAGACCCAAGCACACATGGTCTATTTGATTATATTACGCATACGCTGCACTTATTTCGTATGCCGTTATTTTTTATTATTGCAGGGTTTTGCAGTGCACTTTTAATAGATAAATCGAGCAACGCGCGCTTTTTACATCATCGCAGTAAACATATTCTACTGCCTTTTATTGTATTTTTACCGTTAAGCTTTGCCGTTTACTACCATGCCTTGAGTTTTGGAGCCGGTATAGCTAATCCAATACCGCCGATTTTTGCTGTGTTTAAAGTTATTAAAGAGCCTGTTGTTAGCACTATGCACTTATGGTTTTTGTGGAACTTATTCCAGTTTTGCTTAATTCACTGGTTGTTGAAAACAACTAACTTATTAGGCAATAAATTCGATGCGCTTAGCGCTCACCCTTTATTTATGTGGGTTGTACTTCCCATCGTGTTAACGTTTTCTTTAATGGGGCAATCTATTCCATTTCCTGCTCCTGATAAACTCACGCCACAGTTATGGTCGTATGGTTTTTACGGCAGTTTTTATTGGTTGGGAGTGGGGCTTAATAAAAAACAGCAACTCATTTGGTCATATAATAAGTACTTATGGCCTCTTATTTTGGGTGTTGCACTATCACTGACTGCTTATTTTTCTTTATTACCAGCCGCGCCAAGCTTAGATGAAGTGATTGCCGCCGCAACTACTGGGTATTTTGCCGCAGCGGGAGAGCTACATGTATTGCATGTTTTATCACAAGGACTGAGTGTTATTTTGTTAACCGCCATAACGTTTTTACTTGGGCATCGTTTTTTAAATCACCAAAGTAAGCTCAGTCGCAGCATCTCAAATGCATCATATTGGATTTATTTAATACATGTGCCAGTGCTGATTTATATTCAGATGCCATTAATTAATACTAGTTGGCCAGTTTTAGTAAAGTTTATAGTTAGCGTGGTTGTTACATTACTTATAGGTCAAATAAGTTATTTATTATTAGTTAAAAATACGTGGTTGGGCGCACTACTTAACGGTAGGCAAACCAAGAGAAAGGTAATACAGTCAGCTTAAATATCGTCACTTGGTAATGACTTAAAAGCACCACATAAAGGAATACTATTATGCATGCAATAACAATCAAATCGACCATCGCCACGATTCAACAAGGGGCAATCAAAGCCGACGGCAAATTTTGGCTAACCAACACCGATATTCATTTTGCGCCGTTGAATGCACAATTTGGGTTAGGGCCTTATATGTTTGCACGGTGTGAAATTGTAAAAGTGAGTAAGTGCTCTGGTAAAGTTGCGGGTATTTTGCCTTATACACATGATGCAATTGAAATCGTATTAAAAGATGGTAATAAATATCAATTCATTGTCTCGAATCCAATTGAATGGATTAAATTAATTAACCAATAGTTTAAAGTACAAACGCTGGTAGTCCATAAAAGTAACTATTGTTTTAATGTACCTAATAATGCACGATAAAACATGTCACTATTTTATTGGGCATATAGTAAGCACATGGATTTGATAAAAACGCTTTTGCTTAAGCTCCGTTTAGGTAAAAAAGCCGAACCCCTCATCGTTTTAGGGAAAAAACTATCAAACAACAATAACGTGGTAGTTAAGTCGCTTGAGTTATATTGGTTTTCGCCTGAAGCATATTTCGACGATATCAGTGAGTTTGAGAAAGACAATTGTTTTATTGAATCTGTTGATGATATAACCCCTGTTGATGCATTGGTGAGAGCGCTGAGTAGTGCAAATGCCGTTGTTTGTGTTATTAATCGCTCTGAGCCTTCCTTTACTTGTTTTGCCACTATTACAAAAGCTCGTGCCCATTCGTTTTGAAAAAGCCGACGAGGATCAAATCTTGACTTCAGATATCAAAACTTTTGATTGACTGCTTCGCTCAAAGTCGACCTATAGAGTTATTACGTTAACTCATTTTGGGGCAGAAACGAGTTTGGACTTCTCAGCTTTTACTAGATACAAGCTTATAATCTTAAAGCACAAAACGGAAGTAAACTTCCGGTTTTAAAGCCTGTATTGCTATATTTCGAAAGCAAACTTCCGTTTCTATGGCTTCAAAGGTCGTTTTCGGAAATATACACCTGTTTTCTTGATAGTGTTAACCTAGATTGCTAAATGAGCAACTTTTCAAGGGCTTTTTTGAGCGATAACCGGTCATTGAAATTGGATAAATGTAATTGCTTATTGAGCAAACTTTAGGTGTAATGGATACATAGTTAACGCTGAGCAATGTAGGGAAATAAGTAAGCTGATTTAGCTAAAACCTCTAAAAGCAAACTCCCATAGCTTAAACAACACCTATCCTGACACATCGAACAGATAGCGACTCAGCCCAACAAGCGATTATGCAACACAAATTGCGTATCGTATAAATACTAAAATGTTAGTAGTTAAGGAAAGGTATGAAGTTTTCCCATAGATTTGGTTTTGACCCAGAGTATAAAAATGAACCAATTAGCGAAGAAGCGCCAAATTGGTTGAAAAGCCTTTTCTTTATTAATGTTTTGGAGCCTCTCCTTTATATTGATGGTGATAGCCGTCAAAAGAATGAAGAATCAAAACCGCTGGGAGTTAAAGACTTAATTGAAAGGTTATGTGCAGAAAATGGGCACGAAACTGACTCCGAAGATTTTGACTCATGGACATGTTGGGATGCATTGAAATGCAGACTTATGAATCTCGAATGGTATCAATTTTATGACTTTGTTGAAATTACAGCGATAAAGATTAAAGAACAGGAAATAGAGTACAGCTCAGCATGGGAAAACTCGCGATTCGAATCATTTATGTTTCCGTCATATAGGCAAAAGGTAAATGATTTATTTTCGCAGCATAAAATTCAGTGGAAATTGAATGATGCTGGTAAATTAGAGACCTCACTTCCCAAAGATCTTGAAACAAGAGTATCAGCTATAGACTCTACTTTGCAGGATAAATTTGAACCCGCAAGAGTCCATTATTCCAAAGCTCGATCTTATATATTGAGCCCAAGTAAGGATCCTGAGAATTCAATTAAAGAGTCCGTAAGTGCAGTTGAGAGTGTTTGTAAAACTATCTATCCCAAATGCGCTACACTAGGTGACGCACTAAAGGCAATGAAAAGGGAGCAACTTATTTCTCCTATGCTTGTAACAGTTTTTGAGAAGTTTTATGCATATACAAATGCTGAACCAGCGGTAAGGCATGGTAGTAATAAAATGTCAGGCGTTGGCGAGATGGATGCAGAATTAGCGTTACATATGTCAGCTGCATTTATAAGAACGATAATTTCTAGAAAGTCGTAATTGACTGCTAATAAGAAATTAAATAAGGACAAAAAATTGTGCGTATCTAACTTCCGCTCATGGCACTTTTGCGAAGCTCAGCTGTGATCGATAATCGGACAGTTAGAATTTAAATGTCTGAAGTCAAGATTTTACCCGTTTGGCTTTAAAAACTAATATATGGACCGCAGGGACTGTACTATTACACTGTTATGCACACCTCAATCAAAGTAGCGAGATAACTCAAATATGCTAGATATCACAACCACGAACATAACTACAATTATCGCAGCATCTGCTGCGGTAGTCGCTGCTGTTTCAGCATGCTTTAGTTACTTCCTTTCTAAACGTATATACGATGAGATTAAGTCGGATGAAACCTTAATAGCAGGACGCTTGCATCAGGTGGGGCTTTCTGAAAAAGCTCATAATGACCCCTTAGTACGTACAGCACTTTTCAATAAATCTGCTCGAAAAGTATTTGTAACAACCGTAAAAGTATATGATCAAGATAATCAGCAAATTCCAGTAACGTGGTCAAACTCAATTTCTAAGGACGGAAATATTGAAGATCCAACTGGGTTGCTTGGGATCGTAAATACAGAGAATCTGTATATTAGGAGAAACGATGGTTCCGAATTTAGAGATGTATCAGTAAAAATTACTCACTCATTTTCCCCTAATGAATTAGTTCTAAAGTTCGATCCTTATCAAGGGTGGTGGCAATAATGCATAACAAGCGTGTCAATTCGACGCATTTAAGTTTCGCTCCTGCACGGGAGTTACCAGCGTCCGCTGTTGGCA
>NZ_JBQKUL010000079.1:0-8246 GCF_054968565.1 Pseudoalteromonas sp. G5_S1_54_S4
GATCATCAATACGTGTTAAGTTATATTCTACTTCAGGCGTGGTAGTGCCCAAATCTTCTTTTATCCATTCAATTAAGTTTGAAATACCCCGCAATGGAGAGCGTAAATCATGAGAAGCTACATAGGTAAACTCCTTCAAACTTGTGTTATTTTCTTTTAACTCGGTTTCCATTCGTTTTCGTTCTGTTATATCTAACAACGACACAAATACCATGTCTTCGTCATTGGTGTTTATAAAAGGACTCAGGCCCACTTCAACTGAGAATTCTTTTCCGTCTTTGTGTAAGGCGGTTAAATCTCTGCCTACTCCCATACTTCTGACACTGGGTTCACGATGAAATGAATGGCGAAGTGCTGAATGGTGCCCTTGATAGCGATGCGGTAATAGCATTTCCATTTTTTTATCGAGTAATTCTATTTCACTGTAGCCAAAAGATTTACATAACGATTGATTAACCGCTTGAATAATGCCCGCTTGGTCTACTATTAACACACCATGAGGTGCAGCTTGAATAGAGCGTTGAAACATATTGTTAGCGCGCAGCCTTTGCGATATATCAACCAGTGTGGCTAAAACTAACTCTTGTTGTCCTTGTATCGGGTTTAAACCTATTTCGATTGGGATTTGCTTACCATTTTTTTGACTCGCAAATAACTCACGGCCTTCACCCATTAATCGTTTTCGAGGGTTAGCAAAAAACTGACTCATCAAGTGGATATGGTTCGCTTTAAATTGCGCTGGAAGTAAACTATCTATATTCTTCCCTATTAGTTCTGAGTCCTCATAGCCCAGTATTTCAGATAGTTGACTATTGGCAAAAAGGATCTGAGCATCGGTATTGACTACCATTGCCCCCATGGGTAAACAACTAACTAGTTGAGCTAAAAAGGCTTCGTCCATATTTACATTTGAACTAGGTGAATTAGATTTTTTATTTACTTTTTTAAGGTCCATCAAGCATCCCGCAAGTAAATGTAGTTCCTATAATATAGTAATAGTCGAACAAGTATTGAACAGCAAATTTAGAGGAAGATCATGTTATTTAAATGCTTATTTTAATAGTTTCTTCTTATATTTTAGCGAGCCATTATGGTTGAAAAAGGTGCATTGATTTATTTAGGTTTGGGGAATGTTGGTTGTAATGCTTATTAAGTATAGTTTGGTTTAAGGTATCCTTACGAACGTCTGCTTATATATACCACTACAATTTTGTATTTAGAGTTGCCTTGTTAATATTTCTTCTCTATAAACATGAGGGAATTTTATGCGAAAACTAGATTTAATGACAATAGTAGCTGTTGTGCTATGTGTCTGTACAGGTGTTATCTTAGGCCAGAGCTTTTCATTTGAAGTGAAGTTGAGTGATTTAATAGCACTAACCGCTACATTGATAACTTTTTTGTTTGCCAAAAATGGACTTAGACATAATGAAAAGCAGTATATGAATTCTATTAGACCAATATTACACAAGTATGAAGAATTCGATAATGACATTTTTCAGTATGAATTATTAGTGCAAAACCTTGGAACGGGCACTGCTTTAAATGTCGACTTTATAATTGACTCTAATGGAGCAAAGAGGACGATACCCGAATACATTAATTTTATATCTCCTAACATTGAAATAATCCATAGCTACATTAGCGAGCCAGCAGGCTTATCACGAGATGCTAATTACGTAATACTGAGATTAAAAGTACCTAATATTAATGAGTTAGAAAAACTAAAAGGGCGAATAGGAATTGCTAAGCTTATTTTGACATTTGATGATATTCAAGAGCAACGAGAGACTAATAGTTTTGATTTGGGGTTTAGTTTTTAAACTTTAATAAAACTTACAGGCCGCTTCATGCAGGTTTTTTATGCCTGCAAGAAAGGTCCAATATGAAACTTTTACTTAAACGCTTTCCTACACCAAAAGGTATTTTTGGCACTTTCGCTGAGTTGTACGTATAAAGGTACGTTATTTTTTTATACCGATGAGTGTGAGTGGAAAAGTAATGAAGGGTATGTATCCTGTGTTCCTATCGGGGTTTATGACTTCTTGCCGCATGAAAGCCCACGACATGCTGATTGCTACTTACTTGAGAAAAAAGCAATGCATTACCCGCTGCTGACCATTGTTTATAAAAGCGCTAGAAAAAGTAACCGAAGCACTCCTTAAAATTACTGTAAGTATTAATAATTTTCATACCTAAAACTTGAACTAAAAGTAATTATAAAAGTTAATAATACAAATGGTATTTATGAGAAAACTTTGGGTTCTGTGTAATTGCAGAATATTAAAGGGAATAAATGGTCGGTATGGAGAGATTCGAACTCTCGACCCCTGCCACCCCATAAAAATTAATGTTAGGTTTAAGTAGAAATAAGTAGCTGTAAGTAGAACCGGATATGTTTTTAAGGTTTTGTTATATATGAAATAAATTAAAATAATTAGTTGGGATTAGCTATAAGTAGAATTAAGTAGTTGAATACGGGTGATGCTACATATATGCTGCATGTAGTTTATTTTTATTCTTTTGGTGCTACATATGTCGATCGTGAAAATGCTATTAACCGATTCCTTACTAAGCTCAGTCCCTGAACCTATTAAACGAATAAATGACACAAAGTTAAGTGGTTTTCATGCCCGTGTAGGTAAAACGCAAAGTGATAAAAAACGTAAAATTGCACTTTATCTTAATTATCGTTTTGGTGGAGTTAAAGGCAAGCAACGTAATTACCTTCTCGGATACTATGGTGAGTGCGATTTAAAAGAAGTAAGAAAAGAAGTTGAAAGTCTTAAAGGTAGAATTGCTTCAGGTGAAGACGTATACGCAACAAAACAGCATGCATTAAAACAACAGTTCATTGAAGATAACTCACCCACTATAGCTGTGCTTGCAAATGAGTTTATTGAAAGAGACATAAAAGTTAATCGAAAAGGTATAGACCCAGTAATTAGAATGTTTGAAAAAGACATTTTGCCCTTTATTGGCAATTACAAACTTAAAGAAATAACCCGCCGTGAAATTTTTGAAAAGGTGCTTGATCCAATAACAGATAGAGGTGCTAAAACGCAGGCGAACAAAACGCTATCTGTCCTTAAACAAATGTTTAATTTTGGTGTAGAGCGAGATTTAATACAAGGTAACCCAATAAGCACAGTTAAAAAGAAGAGTGTGGGTGGCCTAGAAAAGTCGCGAACCAGATCGCTTGAGTTTGAAGAGGTTATTCAAGTATTTGATCGTCTACCAAAACTAGGTATAAGCCAACAAGTTATATACGCATTGAAGTGTATTACTTTAACTGGTTGTAGGCCAATAGAAGTCACAGGCGCGCAGTGGCAAGAGTTTGATTTTGATAAGATGATATGGACAATCCCTGCCGAGCGCGTAAAGCAAAATAAAGATGGCGAGAGAACCCATAAAGTACCAATTACTCAAAATATGGTTATTTTGCTTGATGAATTACGTGCAGCATTTGGCTACCTCAATTCTAAATATGTATTCCCGAGTACAGCAACCAATAAATCAGGCCCAGGTGAACAACCGATTGACAGGCACTCACTGTCACGATCTATAAGTCGGAAGTTAGAGCAACTTGGAGTACCAAAGTTTGTACCTCACGATTTAAGAAGAACAGTCGCTACTCGCTTAGGTGATACTGATATTGGAACAGATCCAATAGTGATTGAAAAAATACTGAATCACCAATTACAAGGAGTGCAGGGCGTATATAATATGCAGGAGTACATGGACGCTAGGAGGAAAGCATTGGAAGAGTGGGGAAGTAAAGTCGTTAGCTCAAACATTAATTGTAACTCGCAATAGGTTAAGTTAAAATCATTAAGCACTTTAGCGTTATTTTGGTTAGATATTAAATATTTAATCTAGTTTGGCGATGCGCCGAACTCTAATTTATTGAGTACATTCAGAGTTGCGAAATAAAACTCCTGAACTGCAATCCGTTGTTCGTTCCTCACAGCCGTTTGCAGATCAGGAGTTTGATTCCGCGTCTACTAGTAAAGGGCATCAAGTGTAACAAGGAAGTTATCACTTAAAAGTTGAGTTTAAAATGCATTTAGAGCTATCTAATTTTCTTCATAAAAAGATTCCTGAGTTTGATGCTTTTTTACAAAGCAGACCTTCAACTCACTATAAAGTGTTCAAAATACCAAAAAGAAAAATTGGCTTCAGGGTTATTGCGCAGCCAACACCCCAAGTTAAGGCTGTACAATCTCAAATAGTCTCTTTTTTAGAAAAAAAATCTAAAATACATCCGTGCTCGATGGCATACCAAAAAGGGTGCAGTATAAAAAAGAATGCTTTAGCACATTCAAACTCTGAATTTATATTAAAAGTAGATTTAGAAAATTTTTTTAATAGTATTAACCCTGAAATGTTATTTACAGCACTTGAAAATCAGTCAATAACTATTTCTAATGACGATAAATTTATTTTAGAAGAATGTTTGTTTTGGAATCGTAGTAAGAAAAGAACATCAAAATTAATATTAAGTGTCGGGGCACCTAGTTCTCCTTACCTATCAAATATTGTTATGTATGATTTTGACAGATTGATACATAAAATTTGTATCAACTTGAATGTTAATTATACTAGATATGCAGATGATTTGACTTTCTCAACAAAGGAAAAAAATGTTTTGAATGGAATAATTTCTAAAATAAGGGAAGTTTTAAAAACACTTTTTTCAAGCCAGATTATTATAAATGAGTCTAAAACTATATTTTCTTCAAAGGCTCATAATAGACACGTAACAGGCATTACACTTACAAACAACAACAAAATATCAGTAGGTAGAGAAAAAAGAAGATATATCTCGGCTCTCATGCATAAATTTAAAAACTCATTGTTAGGTGAAAGTGATATTTATCACTTACAGGGCCTTTTTTCATTTGCTTGTCATATTGAGAGAGACTTTAAAGCAAAAATGAAAAAAAAATATGGTGATGATGTCGTACATAATCTTATTAAGTATGGCTCTAAGGGGAACTAAAATGAATGGAGCGATTCGAAAGCATATTCAAAAGTCATCTAAAGGCGATTTTGTATCATCATTTCAATTGGTTAAAATTTTTTCTGGGGAGTTAGGAGAAAAATTTGTAGATGATGTTGCTGCTAATGAATATAGAAAAAAAGCAATTGAACAACTAGAGCCTAGTAAGCTTCGGATCACTAATATTAAAATAGTTAATTTTAAAGGTTTTTCTGATCTAGAGTTAAGCTTTTCTGAGAAAACGACAGTATTAGTTGGAAATAATGGGTGCGGAAAATCATCTGTACTTGAAGGTATTAAGAAGTCTATGACTCACCTTATCTCTCGTTTATCAACGAACTCTACTAATGGTGATTTGATCGAAGAACATGAAATTAAGAATAATTGTGATTTTTCTACAATTGTATTTAATTACAGTTTAAACGGTGTGAATTTCTCAATGGAGTTATCTCAAGGAAGCTCATTATCGAGTGTCAAAAGAAAAGGAAAATATACTGAAATTACAGATTTAACATCGCTTTTTAAACAAGCAAATGACCTGTATAGCGATTTTAATTTCCCTCTCTTAGCTTCCTATACTGTAGACAGAGCAAATGATGTAACAACAAAAGACATAGATAAGTCTGACGAGATACGAGATAGTCATATTTGGAATAAAGCTAAGGCATATGAGAAATCCACTACTGGTAAAGCCGATTTTAAAATTTTCTTTAGATGGTTTAAAGAACTCATTGAAGATGAAAATTCTGAAAATTCTGAGGCAAAGAGTATAAGAATCTTAATTGAGCAAAAAGAAAGGGATTTAAACAGCCCATTAATCAAGTCCATTATAAAGAAAAGTAATAAATCTGAAATAGAAAATGATGCTATAGAGCAGTACAAAAATGAGATTAAAGAATTAAAAAATAGGTTAGAGAGCCTCACTTCACAAAATAACTTATCTCTAGATATAACAAGGAGTGCGATCTACAGCTTCCTCAAGGGCTTTAGTAACTTAAAGTTATCTAGAAAACCGCTGGATTTAACTATTTGCAAGGGAGATGAGCAATTTAGTGTTTTACAATTATCTCAGGGAGAAAAAAGTATTCTTGCATTAGTAGCTGATATTGCAAGGAGGCTTACTTTATTAAATCCAAGCCTAAGTAACCCATTGGACGGTACTGGGATTGTTTTAATAGATGAGATTGATCTGCATCTACACCCATCATGGCAACAAAAGATAATAAAAAGACTTGAAGAAACTTTCAAAAATATTCAATTTATTGTTACGACTCACAGTCCTCAAGTATGCCACACAATAGATAGTGAAAATATCTGGCTTATTAAAGAAGGTGCTAAGTTTAAAGCGCCTAAAGGTGTTAGGGGCGCTGTATCTTCATGGGTATTGGAAAATCTGTTTGAGGTTGAAGAGAGACCACCTGAAGATCAATATACTCAGCTATTAAAAGAATATAAAGAGTTAGTACACGAAGATGATTATGACTCAAAGTATGCGTTGGAAGTTAGGCGTAAATTGATAAATCATTTTGGTCGTGATTATGATGTTCTCATTGAATTAGATTTGTACATTGAAAACAAGGAATGGGAGAAGGGGCTTGAGGAAAGTAAATAAATCATCAAATGATAATGAATTAACAATTTTTTCTCTTAACTATCCAGACGCAAATTGGGATGATTTCAGAAATAGTGGTGGTTACACAAGAATAAAGAAGCTAGTGTTTCAGGAACAATTTTATTTATGTGCTTATTGTGAAATTGATTTATCCGATGTTGGTCCCCACAACCAAAGAATTGAACATTTTAATTCGAAGTCTTCAGAAGATAAAAACGTCAATCTTCATTTAGATTGGTGGAATATTTTAGGTGTTTGCATTGGAGGTACTGATGGGGACAGTATTGTTGAGTTTGATCTTCCTGCAAATCTTAGTTGCGACTCTCATAAAGCCCGTTTAGAAAGAGGGAAACCGTGTCATTGGCAAGGAAAGGTCCTCTCTCCGTTATTTTTATCAGCAACTTTTAGCTTATTCGAGTTCAAAAAAAGTACGGGTGAACTTGTACCAAACTCTAAAAATTGTGAGGAAACTGTATTTGAACATAACTATTTCACATCTACATATGAATTAGTGCAAGAAACAATAAAAACCTTTAATTTGAATTGCGACAGGTTAGCTAAAGCAAGATCGAAGCTGTTTTATGAGTATCAAAGACGACTTAGGATCTGTAGACAAACGAATAATAAGGCTGTCTTAGAAAGTCTAGTTGCAAGCTGGTCTGGAAACCCACCTAGGTCTTTTCAAACAGTCAGAGATAGTATAGTAAAAGAAGCATCTATAATTATTAATAAATTGTAAGCACAGTTTATCTGTAAGTATATTAGAACAATTAATGAGCATCAATCGGTAACCCCTTATCTTAAATATACCTCAGTAATTTCAGGTCTAAAATGCCCCATTTCTTGTGAAACGGTCTCTAAGGCCGTTTTATATTTAAAACCTAACGCATTAAGCTCAACCATTCTTTCTTGAGCATAGCTATGCCTTAGGCCGTGTGCGCCAGTTGAAAAGAGTAGGGTGCGGTTAGAGGCTTTAGAAAAAGAATCGGACCATTTTTTACCACCACCAATATCGTAACGCTGAAAATAGTTAATTTCTCTATCGGTGACAATGATTGGTTGCTTGAGCTTTTTAGCTTCTAATTCCTCAACAAGATGGTTTGGTATTAATACATAGCGTATCAGGCCACCCTTGCCTGCTACAGTGTATAGCTCACCACTTCGGCCTTGCCATTTTGAATCTAAAGCAGGTCGGTTATTTGGCGGTCTTTCACTTGCTTTAGAGAGTGTTAATAGTTCATGGGCTCTTAAGCCTGCGGCGTAAGCAATTTGTGTTGCTAGTTTGTGTTTAACAGTTTGTCGTTGAGAGATGGCATGAGCTTGTTCAGGTGTATATGCACGCGAGCGTTTTATTTCTTCTAATAATGACTTCACGCGGTAAAGGGTCTGTTTCGGCTGTAACTTGCCATTGAACTGCATCATCGCTTGTATTGCTTGGCGTTCCATATCTAAGGCTTTTTGGCCAACAATCTCAGCCCTGTAATCGAGATACATGCGTGCTTGCTCTATACTCATACCCTGAATGCCGTTGATGCCGATATCTTTTGACCAGCTGGCAACCGTTTTAAGTGACTGCATATAGTTTCTAGCAGTACCTAGAGATTTTATACGCTTTGTTTTAGTTAGTCCTTT
>NZ_JBQKUL010000080.1:0-8128 GCF_054968565.1 Pseudoalteromonas sp. G5_S1_54_S4
GAAACAACAAAATATTAGTGAGTGGATTATTGCTTTGTGTAATTGGGAAGGATCTTTTCTATACTCAAGTACAAAGCATTAGCTGAGATTGCAGTTATGACATTATACGAATGGTTTCAAATGTGGGTTTTAATGGTATTAGCGATTCGCGCTACTCGTCGTTACGACAAGTTGAAAAATGACCTTTTTGCAGCAATTAAAGAAGGCAGGATTTAAACATGGCTCCTTTGTTAGTTGGTTGCGCTTTGATTCTAAGTCTTGTGATCTTCTTCGCTGTTTTGTTTCATTTCAAATGTAAATGATATTGCATAGAACCTCTCCAAAAGCCTACCTAAAAAGGTTATCAAGCAAATTTTTTTTGTAGGCCTTTTTACTAGCTAACTCCAAATCTAAAAAATAATACATATAAAAATCAGTTGCTTAATTTTATTGATAACTAAATTAAGTTACTTTTCCTCTAAACTGTCAAAAACCCCCCGAAAGTTACCCCTGTTTTTCAAGGACAAGCTTCTTACCACTTAATTACCATTGTCGCTCAACTAATTAATAATGTGTTGAGCTAATAATTGAGCTCAACGCTTACGCTTTGAGGTCAATAATAATGGAAAAGGTATTTTATCGTTCAGAAGAAGTAGCCGACTTACTTTTTATCAGCAAACAAGCTCTTTTTAATCAAATCTCTAAGAACAAACAAGGCTGTGGAAATTATCCATTACCACCGCATATTAAAATTGGCGCTCGATTACTTTTCCCTGTTGAAGATTTTCACAACTGGTTAGCTTCTCAACCAAGAAACAAGTAACGCAAGCTATGGCGTATTTCGAATGCAAAATGAAGTATATGACTTTAAGGTCAGATATTTTCTCTATGTTTTGGCCTATATATGCTTTGGATGGAAAGTCAAAAGATTGTGTTGAGTTCGAGTATAGAGGTGTTTCTTTAGCTATAACCCCGAGTAAATTCGGGCGGGCAACAGTCAAAGATAAAGAAGTGATCATCTATTGCTTAAGCCATTTAATGGCCGCGCAAAATATGAAAATTGAGATTAATCGAAAAGTATTGCTTTGTCGTTACGACTTTTTAAAAACAACAAATAGAGGTACTTCGGGAAAAGAATATACAATCCTTGATAACGCTTTGAAACGTTTAAAGGGTACAAGGTTTACTACTGATGCCACTATATCTGATATTAAGATTCCTGAAAATACATCCATGATTGAGGAATTTAGAAAAGTCCAAATAAACGAAAGTGTTTATTGGGAAATAACCTTACCAGAGTGGTTATTTGCAGTGGTTCAGAATAGAAAAGTGCTTAAACTAGACGATGGCTACTTTAACCTGAAACCGTTTGAGCGTCGGCTTTATGAAGTATGCAAAAAGTGCTGTGGACGAAAGCCAAGTTATGAATTTCCGATAGATAACATGAAAAAAAGAATTGGGGTTAAGCTTACAACCTCTCAATTTAAAAGGCGCTTAAGGCGTTGCCGAAGGTTGCTAGGGCTAGGAATTCTATTCGATGAGAAAGATGTTCTAATTTTTAATTTAACCGCAGGAGGAAGCGTTTTATTTAAGGAAAGGGCCAAAGAGCTTGGAATAGAATTTAAGGAAGGTGCAGGTGAAAATTAATTGATGCTTCACCTAGTTAGTAATAGTTTGGAGTACTAAATTGTAAGTGGTAAATTTACGCTTGATCTAAATAAGGAGTAGCTGACAGGTTTCCAAGTTGAGAATAAACCAATCATTTTTGATACTTAACCTGAGTAATACACAAGTTTTTGTTAGTGTGCATCAAATCTAGTAAGACTATCAGTTAGCGTGATATGATTTTGAGTAATATCTTAAACTTACCTAAATTTGACTATCGATAATGGCTAAAACATACGAACAAGAGCAACATGCTTTAACCCCATACAGCTTTCGAGTTTATAATAAGTCGCTTGATGGCGACAGGGATAAGCGTTACAGCAACTTAAACCAAATATCAGGTAAGTTTGATTTATTTAAAATGCTTGAGACTTTCATCAAGACCCACTCTAAGGATTACAAGATTGCAGAGGAGACTCAGCAAGTGTATTGCTTTAGTGATATTAAGGTCGACGCTGCAAATCGTGAAGTGTGGGGGTGGTTTAATGTCGGGGTTTACGGGATGAAGACGGACATTATCAATATCAACACGCAAAAGGTCGATTTTGAAAAAGCAAAGGACAATGCAGAAATCATCAAACACTATGTACACTTCCGTATACCTTTAAATGTTGATGAAGGTATGGCATTCCTACATACTTATCGAGGCAATGGAATCAAGACATTATTTCATGACTTATTCGGAGCTTACTTTAAGCAGCAAGCGAATCTTGTTTTGCAAATGAATCCTTTAGCCTATGATAGTGCTATAAATGCATGGTTGGATGCGCAAGCTAAAGAGATAAGACTGACTAAGTTTGTTGGTGTTAATGACGTCGCTGATAAATTAAATAAGTTGGGTCATCACGAGCAGGAGCTTATTATCAAACCACCAAGGAAAGGTAATCTCGGTCGACTAAGAGATTTTTTCAATAAAGATAATGAACATTATGAAGCAGTTGTTGAGCTAATAGGGTTTGGTAATCAGGTCAAAACTGTTGTAGAAATGAACGGTAAACAGCGAACCTTCAATGTTGGGCATAATAGCTCAAACGCTATGTGCGAGATTGAGTTAGATGAGAATGTTGTAATGAACGAAGGTGTGCCAGACTTTAATTCAATGAATCGATGGGTTGTGAAAATCGCAAATGAATACGCTCAAACGATGTACTAATGGATCTTTATTATGAGTTCTAAGATAAATGTTTTCGAGATAATCTCGGGGCACTGGAAAACACTACAGCACAATGGAACTAAGAAGGTAAGCAAGAGTGATATTTTTACCTTCTTGTTGCTACCTTTGCTTTTGGCGATATTGACCGTTGTTTTTGAGTTCAAATTTACAACTGACTTAACATCTCTGCTAGTAAACTTTGGTGCCATTTTCACTGCGTTATTGCTAAGTGTCCTCGTACTGGTATATGACCAAAGTACCAAGCTGGAAGAAAAATCAGATGAGGCAAAGAAAGCGGACGTTAGTTATAGTACGAAGCGTACGATTCTAGACCAGTTGTACTTCAATATTTGTTATTCAATGATAGCTTCTGTAACGTTAGTTGTTGCTTGCTTTATCGAGTCGATCTGTAGAGGCAAAGTAAAGACCATTACATTACCATTAGAAGACCCTGTGTCTTTCTGTATTGATGTGAACACCTACTTTGCAACTCCGCTAGTGGCGTTTGTTACTGTAAACTTGATCTTTACTATATTAATGATTGTTAAGAGAATGCATGCATTATTAACAAATTAAATAGTTCGATAAGTGTGGCATATAGCCAGTTCTCATAACTGATTTTTCAAACATGAAGTAATTAGCTGTGATACTGGCTTTTTTCGTTAGTAGAGCGAGTAGTTCTTCCTTTTGCCTATCAATGTTTTTCATATTTAAGTTA
The DNA here is from genome assembly GCF_054968565.1 of Pseudoalteromonas sp. G5_S1_54_S4. Taxonomy (NCBI): domain Bacteria; kingdom Pseudomonadati; phylum Pseudomonadota; class Gammaproteobacteria; order Alteromonadales; family Pseudoalteromonadaceae; genus Pseudoalteromonas; species Pseudoalteromonas sp. G5_S1_54_S4. Next base: position 3,516 of record NZ_JBQKUL010000080.1, read on the forward strand.
ATTTACATTTTTAATTAAGTTGAGCTCAGTCGTATACCATAATGAATATAGTATCGTACTTTTAATTATGGACAGACACGTACCTTTGATACGGAGTATCGTACTTTTAATCCTTAAACTATCGTACCTTTGATCATTTACTATCGTACTTTTAATACTATTTTATCGTACCTTTGGTTACCAAAATTGGTTCTAAGTTTTTGGTCTAAAATGATTTTTATGCACTAATCTTTAAACGTAATTAAATAAATAAAAGAAACCGATTTTTCACATTCTTTTAGCGAGTTTTAGTCTGTGGGCAATTTGCTTGTAATTAGATAGTCTTCACTAAATACCCTCTGTGAAAGTGCTGTAATTAACTTAATAAAGTGCTCATCAGCTCAACTTTTTGTTCCTTAGTTAAGTTTGCTAACAGACTTTTCATTTCACTCATTTTATTTTCTGGCTCTAGCTCAATCAAGCCTGCATATTTGGCTATTGTTTCTGTTACTTTTTCTGCGGGCTCTTTGAGCTCCTCAGCGGTTAAAATTAAATAGCCAGCAGTTACATCACTTTTATCTGTAATATGGTTTAGAAGGCGCTTCAGGAGGTATCCTGACACTCCACTACTCTCAGCCATAGATGTAAATGTGCGGCGCAAATCATGCGAAGTGATTTTTACTCCTGCAATTTGGCATACATGTTTCAACGTCTTTTTAGGATCAGTCAGGTAGCCTTTTTTACTATTTGTACCAAACACATAGTCAGATACCTTATATTCTTTTCGTCGATTAAATATCTCAACTAATCGATCTGTAATAGGGAACTCGACATCTAAGCCATTTTTTGTATCTTCTAAAATGAATATCCTATCTTCAAGGTGTACTTGTGACCATGGGAGTTGCAGTAGCTCAGACCTCCTCAGGCCTGAAAATGTCAAAAATTCCAGGTAATCACAAAAACCGACACGGCTATTCTGACGATATTTGGCAGCTTCATTTCTAACTTCATATAATGCATCTACAAAAGGTTTTAGCTGTGAACGGCGCAGCCGTCTTGTTTTACGTTTTATATTATTCCAACTACGTTTTTCAGAAATAGCAGCTACAGGATTTTCTGGAAATAGTGAGCGACCTTCTGAAGATTTGTATTCAGCCTTGGCAAAGTTAAACAAAGCACGCAGTAGGCGCATGGTACCGTTTGCTTGAGCAGGGCTTCTTGAGGTTATTTCTCGTTGGCGTTTTAAAATCATTGTTTGATTAATATCGGCTAGGCGCTTGTTATGCCAGTCTGGTAAATAGCAGTTTATTTTTTGGTGGTAACCTCTTTCAGTTATAGGTTTAAGATCTCTAGATTCGATGTATGAATCAAAGGCTTCTTTAAGGGTAATTGAAGCCGCTCTAAATTGGCGCTTAAGGTCGTTTGGGTTTATACCCTCAGCAATATCTGCCATTACTTTACGAGCCATTCGCCTTGCATCATCAAGTGTAATTGATGGAAAATACCCAAGGGTGACACTAATAGGTGTGCCTCGTCCTGGTATCTTTTTATAAACTCTAAATGATTTTCTACCAGCTACGCCCACATCTAAAATGAGTCCTGACAATAGATTGTCATAATAACGAGTGCGTTTTCCGTTTGATTCTATCTTTTCAAGCGACAATTCTGTGAAGCGAAATTTTGTGTCTGACATCTAGTGCTACCTCTGTGCTACTTTGAACGCAAAATTTAACGTTCTGAAATACATAATGATTTATGCATCAGAGGTAGGGTTTATTCAATAACCCTATGATATAGCTATAAAAATTAGTAAATAATTATATCAAAAAGTAACTCGTAGTAAGTCCTTGTTTTACAACTCATAATCGTTAGGTCCCCAGTTCGAGTCTGGGAGGGGCCACCACTTTTCAAAGCTTTCCAAGTAAATAGAAACTCACCTTCCTAGTTTATAAAACTTCATTTCTATTACTTCTATTGTATTTTTATCAGCGCACTGATTTTTTTATTAATTTTATTGAATACATTGCAATAAACACAGTTGAATCTACTATTAAAGTGTTATGGGATTTTATTATAAAAATCTTTATTTTATGACCTTTAATGTCGCTACTGTTAATTGTGTGCAGTATATAAAATACCGCTTTGTTACCCCTTAGGTGCTCTATGTTATTAAAACGAAAAGTATACCTTAGCCTTATTTTGGCTGTTGTTGCTCCTTTAGCAATATCTACTCTAATATTTTCAAATAGTATTCGCTCAAATACAGAAGAAAAACTAGCCAAAGTAGATTTACCAACAGCGCTTAGTGAAGTGAAAAGCCAAATCGAATTAGAGTTATCGACTCCTATTATTGTTGGCAAAGAAATAGCGCAAAACTTATTTGTGCAACAATGGATGAATAATAATGAAGATGCGCAAAGCCGAGGTAAATTCATTGATTACCTCAAACATATAAAAAATAAAAACCAAGCCAGTAACGCATACATTATTTCTAAAAACTCCCGCAATTATTACACCGATGAAGGTATTTCTAGGCAAATAGACAGTAGTGATACTTGGTTTGATGCTTTTTTAGCATCGGATAGACCATTTGAAGTAGCGCTCGACATAGATAAAGGCAGCTCTGAGGTGATGGTATTTATTAATTATGCCATTGAGCTTGATGGGCAACGACAAGGAATTGCCGGAATTGGCCGTTCGCTCGATTCTATGGTGGATCTCATAAGTGAATATAGAATAGGAGAGGGCGGCATTGTTTATTTGGTCTCTGGTAGTGGTGAGATTATGCTGCATGGTAATAAAACTAAAATTGGGCAATCTGTTGACTTGGCGCCGATTAAAAATGGGGCAATTCAAAGTAAAGTAATTGATGGTGATGACTATGTTGTCTCAAGTACGCCAGTAAATTCATTAGGTTGGCATCTAGTCGCTGAAATTCCCCAAGAGCAATTATATGGCGCAATTAATACTGCTATTAATACTAATATCATTTTTGGTGTAATTATTGCGCTTGTAGGTTTAGCGTTAGCACGCGTGTTAGTAGGGCAAATATTTAGGCCAATCGAAAACATTACTGCAGCAGTGAATGCGTTAACAGAAAAAGATGGCGATTTAACAGCGCGACTTCCTACTGATGATAATAATGAAATTTCAGACTTAGCGGTTAAGTTTAATCTGTTTTTAGAGCAGTTACATTATATGTTCAAACAGGTTTCTGAGTCGGCAATTCATGTTAAAGGTATTTCCCAAGATGTGCTTGAGCAAGTGCAAGGTGCGGCAAATTTAGCTGAAGTGCAATCATCGAGTACGCAAACGGTGGCGGCAGCCGTTAATGAGATGGAGGTTACGGTTCAGGATATTTCTGGTAGTGCCAGTAATGCGGCAGATATTGCTACTAAAACCGAAGAAACGACGCACAAAGGGGTTGAATTTGTGCAAAGCACGATTAAACAAATGGAACAACTGGAAGCGTCAATGGCCAATTCTGTGGCCTCGGTGTTAGAGCTTTCGACAGAGATTAAATCAATTTCTCATGTATTAGATGTAATTAAAGGGATTTCCGAGCAAACTAACTTATTGGCGTTAAATGCGGCTATTGAGGCGGCGAGAGCGGGTGAGCAGGGCCGTGGCTTTGCGGTAGTTGCTGACGAAGTAAGAACGCTTGCGCAACGTACCGCGGAGTCTACGGAGCAAATAAATGAGATGATTGATTCGTTAAATGCTAAAGCGTCAAGCACGGTAACAGCGATTGAATTGGGCAGCAAAAACACCCTAGAAAATGCCGAGCGCTTAAAAGAAACCGGCCATACATTAAATGGTATTTCACAGGAAATTGTACTACTAAGCGAGTTAAACAACTCAGTGGCTACTGCAACGCGAGAGCAAACACTAGCAACCTCAGAAATTAGCCAAAATATTGTGATGATTTCCGATTCGGCAGAGCAAACCAAAGAAAATATGAAAAAGTCAGAGCAGCTTTGTAACGGTTTAAATAAAGAATCGAATATTTTAAGGGATTTACTGGGTAAGTTTACGCTTTAAACACGATTTAATTAAAAAATCAGTTGAGCGAGGAAACCATCATAGTTATAGAGTTCTCGCCTATAACTATGATGTTGTAATGGCGGTTAGTTTTTACGGTAAATCTCGTGATCCATTTCGTAAATATTTACGCTTAAACTGTCAGAGGCTCTGCAATACGTTTGCAAGCAGGCTAGTAATTGCTCACTTAGTAGTTGCTTTTGCTCAATGGAACGCCCAGCCATAATATGCACCGCAATATGAATAAACCCTTCTTTACCCACACCTAACTGATAATGCTGATAAGCAATAGCGCGAGTCTTTATTGTTTCTAAATCAAATAAGCCACTTTCAAATGTTGTTGTATGGATTTTTTCCACAAGAACTTGAGGTAGTAAAGGCAGATCTTCTGAGTGTTCAATAATAATGTGCGGCATTTAACGTATCCTCTTTAGATTGGTTTATTTAATTATACCAAACGGGTTTGTACACGCTAACCCCATAACGCTTAATTTTTAAAAATGTGGCTTGAACATATTTTTAGCAATAAACTATTTAAGCAATTACAAGACCTGTAGCGTGTTTAATTTTAGATTTATTATGGTAAATATTTT
>NZ_JBQKUL010000081.1:0-7897 GCF_054968565.1 Pseudoalteromonas sp. G5_S1_54_S4
TTAAAATACCGTAACGTAGAGCCTTTCTTATTGGGGTTATTAGCAATTCACTCATTGGTTATAATAATGCACACATCACAAATTTATCTGCAGGTACAAAAAGCCCTTAATCACTATATAGAAAACGGGCAATTCACATTTACAGTAGCCTTATCTGGTGGGGTAGACTCGGTGGTGCTATTGCATATTATGCATGGGTTAAAACAGCAGTACCCGCAATTAAATTTAAGTGCAATTTATGTAAATCATGGCTTAAGTGATAACGCCCATCACTGGCAGCAATTTTGCCAAGCACGCTGTGAGCAGCTTTCAATTGATTTTAAGGCGGTAAACGTCATTATTGAGCCGAAATCGCGCACCAGTATTGAAGCGCAGGCTCGCGAAGCGCGTTATCAAGCGCTTGATGAACACAGCCCAAGTGATAGTGTTATTTTGCTAGGCCAGCATTTAAACGACCAAGTAGAGACATTTTTACTTCGTTTAAAGCGCGGCTCAGGCTTAAAAGGGCTCGGCGCTATGCAGCAAACTCGCGTGCTTGAAAGTGGCCGTGAGTGCTATAGGCCATTACTTGCGGTAAAACGCAGCGACATAGAAGCGTTTGCGCAGCAATTTAATATTAGCCATATTACTGATGAATCAAACTCCAATGAACGCTTTGATCGTAATTTTTTGCGTCAACAAATCGTGCCCAAGTTGGCAGAGCGTTTTACTGGGTTTGAGCAGTGTACAGCACGCAGTATTGAGTTATTACAGCAGCAACAAACACTACTTGATGAATATACCCAGCAAGATCTCGCACAGTGTATTAACCAACATCAGGCGCTCAATATACAAAACATGGCTCATTACAGCGCTATTCGCATTGCGAATCTTCTGCGCGCATGGCTGGCTTTATTTACCCATACCATGCCTTCGCAAAAACAGTTAATGCAAATAATGAGTCAGGCTATTCATGCACAAGCTGATGCACAAATAAAAATTGAGCTAAGCGATGGGCAAATACGTCGCCATCAAGGTTTACTTTATTTTGTGCAGCCGACGCCTTTAGCAGTAAATATTGAACGCGTAACAAATCACGAATTAGTGCTGAATGACGGACAAATACTACAATGCCTGCAGGGAGTGGGTATACGCGCCCCTAAACCTGATGAACAAGTCAGTGTTCGTTTTAACTGTAATAGTGCGCGTATTAAACCACTCAAAAAACCAGGCAGTAATAGCCTTAAACATTGGTTTAAAGATGCAAAAGTAGCGCCTTGGCTACGTGCTGATATTCCATTAATTTTTTACAATGATGAGCTAGTTCAAGTGGTTGGTTATTTTGTTAGTGATAACCATAAAGATGAGAATGGAGTTATTTGGGAGTATAAATCATGAGTCAACAACCTCATGTTGGGCTGTCGCTTATAAATAAGGCACCTACTGGCATATTAATTACGCTATTGATTGCGGTTTTAGCGAATGTATTTTTAACCCTTAATATAATTACACTAGGCTACGCTGTGTTGGGCGGTATGGTATGTGCCGCCATTTTACTTGCCTATTGGTTAGGTAAGGGGGGCGTATTTTTCATTCTAGGGGTGAGTATGCCCTTACTGTTAGTGCTTTTTACACCGCTTGCGACAATTGCCGCATTGCTTAATTTACTCAGTGGCTTCTTTTTTGGCTTTTGCGCCATGTTGCTCATTTATAAGTACGTGATATTAAAAAAGTAGCGTAAAAAAGCCCAGCGGGGGAGGCTAGGCTTTTTAAAAATAATGCGCTTTAATTACTTAATAGGCTTTTGCGCAGTTTCGCCCAGATGCTTTTGCTTTATATAAGCCTTTATCTGCGCGAGAAAATATCTCGTTCTGGCAATCGTCGCTATTAGTCAGCGTAAAACCAATACTGGCTGTGACGTTGTATTTAGACATAATCGGTGAGTTTCTGACTAAACGCATAATACGTTCAGCCACCACTTTATTGGTGGTAAAAGCCGGGTCTTCGATTAATATTGAAAACTCATCGCCACCAAAGCGAAATACCGAATCAGTCCCCCTAATACTACTAGATAAAACCGCAGCAAACTCGATTAAAACGTCATCGCCAATTTTATGACCATAGTTGTCATTTACTTGCTTAAAATTATCTAAATCAAGCAGCATTAAACTAAACGAATGACCGTTACGTCGATGATTTTCAAGCTTTTGTAGCAACATGTCATTAAATTGGCTACGGTTGTTTAATCCGGTTAATGAATCTTTTGTGGCTAGCCTTAATACACGGTTATACATAAGCGCATTGCGCAATGGATAAATTAGTACACTATGAAAGTGTTGAAGCTTTTTCTCAATAGCCGCACTAAGCGGATACTTTGTATAATAAGTTAATGTGCCTAAGTACTCATTTTCAACTTTTAAATCAAACGAGTACGCTGGATTTTCAACATCACTATTGGGTGTTTTTACATCAATACTTGTTGCTTTAAAATGCACACCAGAAAAATTAAGCAGTTGTTTTGCAAAATTTGCAAACGTTCCTAAAATATCTTCTAAAACTAAGCTCGTTTGCAGTTTAGCTGCTAGCTCATGCAGTGCTGTCGGTGTATTGCTATTATATTGCTCTGCTGAGAACGGCAAAAATTCGCCGCGACCAGAGATACGTTGTGTCAAAATATGAACGTTTTCCACTATTTATTCCCCCTATAGTATTACTTTTTATAACTAAGCAGGTTATATGCCATATTTACATTCTGGCTGAAACTTATACGGTTGCTATAGTTAAGTTACATTCCATTAATTGCTTATAAGGATTGCATTGCAAAATATTAATGTTCAGGTTTTTGGACTTTTAGTTGCTGCGGTTCTATTTGTATGGCTATTTAAGCGAATAGGGCTTCCCCCTGTATTAGCTTATTTAGCGGTAGGTTTACTAGCTGGTGGTCATGGCGTTGGTTGGATGGCACAAAGCCATGAAATGGACTTTATTGCTGAGCTGGGTATTGTGTTTTTGTTATTTAGTTTAGGGCTGGAGTTTTCTGTATCGCGCTTAATGGCAATGCGAAATATCGTATTTGGCTTAGGCTCATTGCAAGTCATAGTCAGCAGTATCTTGCTTATTTTAATCCTTTATTTATTAAATTTTAGTTTATTAACTAGTTTTACCATCGGCATTATTATTATGCTCTCCTCTACGGCAGTGGTTGCTAAATTATTAAAAGAGAGTGGTGATTTAAATAAACGCCGAGGGCAATTGGCAATCGGTGTTTTACTATTTCAAGACATTGCGGTTGTGCCGTTACTCATTATTTTGCCTTTATTTGCCAGCAGTGATCCAAATAGTATTGGTTGGGCATTGCTGTTTGCGCTGACTAAAGGCGCGTTTGTGTGTGTATTGCTATGGGCTATTGGCAAGTGGGTTTTGCCCAAGGTGTTTAAAGAAGTGGCACTAGCACGAAGCGATGAGCTGTTTGTATTAACCACGTTATTGGTGTCCTTGTTTGCCGGGTTACTCACATACTCTTTTGGTTTATCGATGGCATTAGGGGCTTTTTTAGCAGGCATGATGCTAGGGGAGAGCCACTATCGTCATCAATTAGAGACCGATATTCGCCCGTTTCGCGATATTCTCATGGGGTTATTTTTTGTAACCGTGGGGATGCAGTTAGACATTGGTTTTGTTGTTGATCATGCGGGTATTATTATTGTTGCCTTGATGGGCATCTTAATCTTAAAAATTGCCGTAGTGATGTTATCTTCTTTATTTATGGGAGAGCGAAAACAAGATGCGTTAGCGTGCGCTATAATGTTGTGGCAAATGGGTGAGTTTGGCTTTGTGTTAATTGCACTCGCTGCACAGCATAACTTGCTGAGCGTTGAGCAAGTATCATTTTTAATTGCCATGGGCGTAATTTCTATGGCGCTTACGCCCTATTTAATTGATAAAACCCCTTTTATTTTAAAACGACTAGGCATGTTAGAGCGCGCAAAGTTTGCCTTTGAAGACGAGCTTCAAAGTAGCACGCTTTATCATAACCATGTGGTGATATGCGGTTTTTCTCGAGTAGGACAAACTATTGCCCGCTTTTTATCCCCAGAGGCAATTGATTATGTGGCAATAGAGAGCGACCCCATTTTAGTACAAGAAGGAAAAGCAGCGGGCGAGCCTTTAATATTTGGTCATGTTGAGCAAAAAGATATTTTAAAGTGTGCGGGGGTAGAGCGAGCGCGACTAGTCATTATTACTTTTACCGAATTTCAACAAACTCAAATAGTCATTAATGCCATAAAACAGGTTGCTCCTAAGGTAAAAATACTCATAAGAACCCGTGACGACAGTCAGCTAGAGCGTTTAAAAGATTTAGGCGTCACTGAGGTTGTTCCTGAGGCATTAGAGGCAAGCTTAATGCTGGTCTCACATGTGTTGTCAATGTCTGGTGTGCCAATGAGCCGTATTATTCGCCGTGTTAGTAGTGAGCGACGAAACCGTTATAAATTATTGCACAGCTTTTTTGCCGGCGAAAATATTGACAGCGATACCAACTTGCCAGAGCGTTTAGAGTATTTACATGTAATAGCCTTACCAGATAAAGCATTTGCGGTTAATAAAGCAATTAGCGAACTCAATCTAGCAAAAAGAAAAGTGCTAATTAAGGCGCTTCGCCGCGAGGGCGAAGAAATAGACACACCACAAGAACACACAATATTGTATGCTAATGATATTCTAGTGCTGCAAGGTAAACCATGGCGTGTAGAACGTGTTGAGCATTATTTACTTGATGGTATAGAGTAGCCCATCAAGCAAAAAAACTTACTCTAGCTCTAAGAACTTTCTGATTTCAGGGAGTTGTTTCATACCATCGTCGTATCCGATTTGAATTAAATGCTGAGTGTAGCGTTTTTCAAATAACAAATAGCTGGTCAAACTCGACTGAGAGCGCTTTTTTACCCCGATCATACGTAATAAAACTTTTATCGCCCAAGGCATATCATCGTAATACTGCGCGGCAATGGCATTGAAGTTTTGCGATGGATTAATAATAAAGCTATCTATTTGTTTCAACTCTTGATGCTTATGCTTATTGGGCAGTAAACCGAGTGTGCGGTTTATTCTGTCCAAGCGCTCTAGATCAGATTGCATAGTGTCGGTAAATACACTGTCGAGTAAATGCCCTGCCACGGCCGAAAGCCCCGGGAAATGTGCAGAGTACCCTGGAAGATGTGGCTCTTTGGGTTGATCAACCCCAATAATAAATATTTTACTTGCCCCTAAGTGAATAGAGGGACTTAAAGGTGAAAGCTGATGTATTGAGCCATCGCCAAAGTAATGGTTATAAATATTCACACTTGGAAACACCATAGGAATGGCACTTGAGGCCATTAGGTGTTCAACATTGATACGAGTAGCGCGTCCTTCGCGCTTGGCTCGTTGCCAAGAATGCTGCGTATTTGACTGAAAAAAAGCAACAGAATCGCCAGTAGTATAACTGGATGCAGTGATAGACAGCGCCTCTAAATAGTCACGGTGTAAATTACGCTCAATACGATGTAAATCCAGTATATCGTTTAACAGTTTTCTAAGTGGTCGGTTATTTAACAAGCTTGCTGGTGGATGGTTTATATGCTCTGACTGGAAACTGGTTAAAATATTACGGGTAATATGACCAAACACACTTAAAAAGTCGCTTTTATATACCATCGAAGTTGAAAAGTTTTTCCAAACTGTTTCTAGTTTTCTTACCGCTAAATGCATACATGAGGCGTAACATGCTAAGGCCGCAGAATTAATTGCACCGGCAGAGGTGCCATTTATCACTCTAAAGGGGAGCGGGGCGGTTCTGGGCATACTTTGCGCTAACGCTTTCAAAACACCCACTTGATAAGCCGCTCGGGCACCACCACCTGTTAGTAATAAGGCAATTTTAGGTTTACTAGGATCGACTTGCTTAATTTTCATGTTAGGTATTTAAACTGTTCGCTGTCTTTACTTTATTTATTCACTGTAAGTCTTTAAGCTAGAAGAATCAAAGGATATGTTAGAGTCTATTTATCTTTCGAGGTTGAATTTTTAGCAGTGTGTTTGTTTTTTTAGGCAAGGCAGAGCCTATGTATTGTGGTTACTTCCCATAAATAGGCGATAACGTAGCTTAAAAACCAAACATCCTCTGCCCAAGGGTCTGAACAAATTTTAATCCTGAAAGGTCAACAGACCCTACTTATTAATGAATATTAGTGTAAGTTAGGAATTAAATCTGTTTAGAGTACTCTAAACGGTATCGCATTTTTATATTTATGGAGTTCGTATGTCAGATAAACCATCAGAATCAGATGTTCAAAAACGTCCACCGAATAACAACCTTATCTTCGCAGGGGTTATTTTATTAATCATTATTATTGCCGCCGCGTTTGTATTATTAAAACCAAGCGAAGCCCCAGAAACAGTTATGCAGGTTGAAGAACCCATAAAAGAGCAACCCGTTATGGAGCTAAAACCTGAAAACGACCCAGTGGTGGGGGCGCCATCGGTTAAGCCAGAAAAACCTGAAGAGCTAGCGGTGCCAACACAGCGTCCAGACGTTGAGCCAGAGCCTGAGGTTGTACCTCTACCAACATTAAATGACAGCGATCCTGTCGTGGTTGCAAAATTAGATGAATACTTAGGCGATGCGGCAATGAGCCTAGTGTTAAACGATGATGTTATTCGTCGTGGTGTGGTGTTTATCGATAACTTAGCAAAAGGTAAGGTAGCTAAGAAACATACCCCAGTTGTAAAGTTAGAAGAAGGTTTTAGCGTAAACGAAGGCGATATTTTAACCATTGATCCTAATAGCTATGAACGCTACACCCCATATGTAAAAGTACTAACAAGTATGAGTGCAGCACAAGCTGTTCGTTTATATGAAGAATATAAACCGCTAATCAACAGTGCATACACTGAAATTGGCTATGGCGATGATGAGTTTACACAAACACTTGAAGATGCCATTGACTTGCTACTTGATACTCCGGAGCCAAAAGGCAGCTTACCTTTATTGCGTGACTCGGTTACTTATCAGTATGCGTTTTCTGAGTGGGAGCAATTACCCGCTGCACAAAAACAACTTTTACGCATGGGCCCAGAGAACATGAAAAAGGTAAAAGCAGCGCTACGTAATATAAAAGCGCAGTTAGAGAGTAATTAATAACCGCTTTAATAACTAAATACCCTGCGATTGTATATGAAGTATGCAATCGCACTTTCTTTTTTGATTATCCCTTGAATAACAGAGCAAAAGTAGAGATAATCTCAATCGCGCCAACCAAGGCCCTCAATGGTAGTCTTATTGGTCCTCTCGCAACACTAGCAGGCGAACCTGGTCAGGCCCGGAAGGGAGCAGCCACAGTTTGTGACGTGTGTGCCGAGATGTGGCTGGTAAGACTGCCACCCAAATTCCTCATTTGGGTGTTGTTTGAAGTATAAGTTGACATATTTGTACTGAAAGATGGCATAAATTGGAAGTATAAGGTGGCATAGTCTAGTATTTAACCAAATGGTTAGATGGTTGACTCACATGTACAGAAGAAAACTCAAACACTCCCGTGTTAAAAACCTCCATAAATTTGCTAGTCAAAAAAATAAATCTACCTGTTTAGTCGAATCCTCTTTAGAGTTTGATGCCTGTTTCCATTTTGAATTTTCACCATCAATAGCCGCATTTGAAGCACAACCACTCGGTTACGAATATGAGTTTGATAACCGTACTTGCCGTTACACACCTGACTTTTTACTTACCCACACAGACGGCACGCAAAAATTTATAGAAGTAAAACCACAAAGCAAAATTGCTGACGAAGACTTTCGTGCACGTTTTATTGAAAAGCAAGCCATAGCTAAGCAAGATGGACGCGACTTAATACTGGTTACTAATAAACAAATCCGT
>NZ_JBQKUL010000082.1:0-7837 GCF_054968565.1 Pseudoalteromonas sp. G5_S1_54_S4
ATAGATGAAGCAGAATACAAGAAACGCGTAAAACATTGTTTTGAATTTCAAAATGGTTTGTTATCTGAATCAAAAGAGTGGCGAAAACAAATAAAACGTTGGGCAACTAGCCTACTCAATAATTTACCTTTGCTTGAAGCTGCTATGCAAGATGGTAGCTATCGTTTGGTGCTACATCATGCGCGTTTGTGTTTGATGTTAGGTGATCACTATTATTCATCACAAGATGCAGCCAAAAATTGGCAAGATAGCACAGGGTTATTCGCTAATACGGATCGAGATACCAGTGAGCTAAAGCAAAAACTTGATGAACACTTAGTCGGTGTCGCAAAAAATGCGCTTAATACCGCACATTTATTGCCTGCATTTGAAAAAGAACCACCAGTAGCAACCGATATTCAAGTGTTAAGAAAAGCAAGTCCTATAGCATTTAAATGGCAAGATAAAGCCGTAACTAAAATTAATGAATGGAAAACGCAGCAAGATAAAAAAGTAACAGGCTTTTTTGCGGTTAACATGGCAAGTACAGGCTGTGGAAAAACCTTTGCCAACGCTAAGGTTATGCGTGCGTTATCGGCTGATGGTAAAAGCCTGCGCTATATTCTGGCTCTTGGATTACGTACGTTAACCTTGCAAACGGGTGATGAATATCGCGATAGAATCGGCTTAACTAATGCTGATCTTGCCGTGTTAATAGGTTCACGGGCGGTGGCTGAACTGCATAATCAACGAGAAATTATACAAGATGAAATTACTGATGAAGTTTTAGGCTCCGAATCACAAGAAGCCTTACTAGATGAGTTTATTGATTATGATTGTGAAATACCCGAAGAAGGGCTAAGTACAGTATTAACGTGCACTAAAGATAAACAGTTTTTATATGCACCAGTGCTGGCGTGCACCATTGATCACTTAATGGCGGCGACAGAAACTAAACGAGGTGGTCGCTATATTCTGCCAAGTTTACGGTTAATGTCATCTGACTTAGTAATTGATGAAATAGATGATTTCACCGGTGATGATTTAATCGCGATTGGCAGGCTTATTCACTTAGCAGGCATGTTAGGCAGAAAAGTGATGATTTCATCAGCCACTATTCCGCCTGATTTAGCGCTAGGTTATTTTAATGCTTATAAAAACGGCTGGAAAATTTTCACTAAAAGTCGAGACGAAGCAAAAGCTGAAATAGGTTACGCATGGATCGATGAATTTACTACCCAAGTAGATAGTATCAGTGTTGCACAAAGTGAGCCGGCCATTGAGCAATATCAATTAAAACACAGTCACTTTATTGATAAACGAGTAAATAGTCTAAGTAAACAAGTCGCTAAACGTAAAGCAGATATTGTGCCTTGTCCTTTATTCTCGATAGACGAATCAACACCAAAAAATGAAGCTGAAGAAAGCAAGCAGTCTCATTATTTTTCAACAGTAAAGCAAGCGACTTTAGCCAAACATCAACTGCATCATAGTATTGATCCTAAAACAGCAATCAAGGTTTCATTTGGTGTAATACGAGTGGCCAATATAACGCCATGTGTAGAATTAACTAAATATTTATTACAAGCCGACTACCCAGAAGATACCCAAGTAAAAGTAATGGCTTACCATAGTCAGCAAGTTTTGTTGCTACGACATGAACAAGAAAAACACCTTGATGACGTTTTAAAACGCAAAGAAAAAGCAGGCGTACCACAAAAAGCATTTTCCGACTCGGTGATCCGTAATCATCTTGACTCATGCGCTAAAAATAATAGTCATATTAAGAATATGTTGTTTATTTTAGTGGCAACGCCGGTTGAGGAAGTAGGGCGCGATCATGACTTTGATTGGGCAATTATTGAACCCTCATCTTATCGCTCAATTGTGCAACTAGCTGGGCGTGTAAGACGTCACAGAGCAGAGGCTGTCGAGTTAGCTAATATTAGCGTAATGCAATATAACCTCAAGGCATTTAAAACCAATGACAAGCTAGATGGAAAATATTTCGTTAAACCAGGTTACGAAGATGGTTTGGATAAAAGCCTACACACCCATGATCTCAATAAATTAGTGAACGAAACATGCATTAATGAAAGTTTAAATGCCACGCCTAGAATAAAAGTACCAACCCAAGCAGATAAGCAGTTATTAGCGTTTATCGAGCATAAAGTAACGGCAGCACAATTAACAAATTTTTCTGCATTTGGCGCAAACACCCTACAAGGCTACTTAACCGAAACATGGTACTTAACCGCTTTGCCACAAGTGTTAACCCCTTTTCGAAAAAGTGAAGCGAGCATTAATTTATTCTTGTTTTATAACGAAAATGAAGACGAATGCTATTTCACTGAAAAAGACGATAAAGGTAAGCCTTTAGTTGATATTAATGATCAAGTAATCAACAGAGAAACAATACTAAACATCAAGAAAATAGAATTAACAGAACAACAACGACAAAATTTATGGTTTGAACGTAATTATCAAAGCTTGTTAATCAAGTACCTCAGTGAACCGTGGTTAGCGACACCTAAGCGGGTGTCATTGCGTTACGGAGAAATAAATATGGTAGAACGTGAAAATGCACAATACGAATATAATGATCAGTTTGGGTTAGTTAGAGTGAATAAAAAAGGAGGTTAACGATGTTAGAAGTTGAAGTGAATGATTTTTTTGAGAAATTAAAAGAAAACTGGAAAAATAAAAAAATCAAAGCGGCAATGTCTGCCGAGGTAAAAGAAAGTTTAATAAAAGAGTGTAATGAACATTATTCACTTAGTCATTGGTTATCTTATGCATCAAATGGGGCTGTTAAAAGGGCTCTTTCAAGTCACCCTAGTAAATTTACTCACCCAGATGTTGGTGCTTCCGATACCAATATAAAAAAGAAAACTTATGTGTCACCTGTTATTTACCTTGGGGTATTTGAAAATAATGGATTCCTAAAAACAGGAAATGTTATAGGGGTTAATTTAGATTCGACAGGTAATGGCGCAGAAGTGGGTAGCATTGGTGAAATAGGAGCTTTCCTGTCTTTAACTCTAGCAGATGGTAGGCGATTCTTTGAGCACTTACGTGAAGATAGTGAACAAGCGAAGAAAATATTAAGTTATTGTGCTGAGGCATATGATGATTTGAAAGTTGGCTTATTATCAATGATTAAGGACGTTGAACCTCAAACCAGCTCTAAAATAAAACAAGTGTACTTTCCTGTTGATGATGATTATCACCAATTATCACTGTTAACTAATTCGGGCATGGTTTATCAATTACGTTCTCGCTTAGATAAATTACGTTTTTCAGATGAAGTAAAAGAACTTCGCGATAAAAAGCGCAAAAACGAGTTTAGTGAGCAGGGTTTTAGTGAAATTTACGGCTTAACCACAATCGGGTACGGTGGAACTAAACCGCAAAATATTAGTGTTTTGAATAATCAAAATGGCGGTAAAGCACACCTTTTATCATCGTTGCCACCGAGTATTGAAAAACGCAGTATACATTTTCCTAGAAGTGATTTTTTTACCGAGTCATTTAAAAAATATGAATATGCAGATAATTTCAAAGCGCTGCATAAACTATTTCAGACTAACTATAACAATATCAAACTTCGTGATGCGAGAGATCGTAACCTGCAACAAATCATAAATTTACTCATCGAGAAAATGTGGGCGGTTCGTGCAGTTTCACAAGCACAATACCACGCGGAAACGTCTTCACTATCAAGCGTGCAGATGACTTGGCTACATAGTGATTTTGCTGATGAAAGAGAAAAATCAGAGCAATGGTTAAATTTACTCATCACTGAAATATCCACATGGTTAACGCGTAGTTATGAAAAGGTGCTAGATAAAAAAGCCATCAAATTAGGCGATGCGGAACGCTTACATTTTGCAGAAGTGATTGAACGTAATAGGGAGTTTTTAAAATGAACAACATAAAGCGATTGTTATTATTACCCCATATAAAAGTACATAACGCCAATGCACTTTCTAGCCCGTTTACTATTGGTTTTCCTGCCATGACAGGATGGCTTGGGGCGGTGCATGCATTACAGCGCAAATTAAATGTTCAAGGCTATAGCGATATTAAATTTAATAGTGTTGCAGTCATTAACCATCAATGTGATTTACAAACTCACAAAGGCGTAGATGATTTTGTGCACTCAATTATTGGTACGGGTAACCCGTTAGATAAAACGGGGGCAAGAAGTGCATTTATCGAAGAAGCGCGTTGTCATTTAACCGTGTCATTAGTCATTGAATACATGGGTATAGAAAAAGACGACGAACAAGTATTACAAGAGCAAATAACCCATTTACTTAACAGCAATATGAAAATGGCTGGCGGTGATATTTTAACGTTTAAAGCCCCACTATTTTTCAAAGTTGAAAATGGAAATACAGCCGATCTTAGCGCATTAACACGCAAACTTATGCCAGGCTATGCCTTGATTGAGCGTCGTGACTTAATGACGGAAGCAATGAGTGCAGGGCAAGATGCAATGGACGCTTTGCTAGATAACCTCGTCATTCATCATCATTGTGAAAAAGTAGCAGGTGAAATGAATGAAGAGAAAGTGATATGGACAAGTAAACGCAAAAACCAAGGTTGGCTTGTGCCTATTGCGACCGGTTTTCATGGTTTGACTGAATTAGGTGAAGCTAAAAATCAACGTGATCCAAACACCCCGCATCGTTTCGCTGAAAGTGTCGTGACTTTGGGGGAATTTAAAATGCCACACAGTATTAAATCAATTGATGAAATATTGTGGCGTTATCAAACGGATCAAACCAATAACTTATATCTTTGTGCTCAAACTCAAAAAATCATACTAACCGAACAAGATATTGAAGACTCATATTACGCATAACTTAATTTATTAAAGGAAAATTATCATGGCTAAAAATCAAGACACCGCATCAGTACTAGCATTTGAAAAGAAATTAGTACCATCAGATGGTTATATGTACGGCACACAATGGGAAGAACGAAATAGTAACGCTAGTCAAACAGCGCTACAACTCATTGAAAAATCGGTACGCGGCACTATTTCAAATCGTTTGGATAAGGCGACAAAAGGCGATCCTGTAAAATTAAATGCAAAAGTAGAAAGTCCTAACTTACAAACGGTTGACAGCTGTGCATTAGCACCAGAGCAAGACACGTTAAAGCTACACTTTACCTTGAAAGTATTAGGCGGAGTACAAACTCCTTCAGCTTGTAACAATGCGCTTTTTAAAGAAAGTTATACTAAAGCGGTAAATTCATACATTGAAAAAGAAGGTTTTAAAGAGCTAGGTAAACGTTATGCTCTTAACTTAGCGAATGCCCGTTTTTTATGGCGCAACCGTGTAGGTGCAGAAAATATAGAAGTACAAGTGAATGCGCTTAATAAAGACAATAAACAGTCTTGGGTATTTGATGCAACACAATTTAGTACGCGCCATTTTGATAATGAAGATAAGCAAGTTATCGAGTTAGGCGAGCGCATTGCTGCAGCATTATCAAGTGAAGACGATTTTTTAATGTTAGAAATTAATTGTTTTGTACAAGTTGGCAAGGCGCAAGAAGTTTATCCAAGTGAAGAATTAGTTTTTGAAAAGAACAACAATAAAGATAAACATAAAAAAAGCAAAATTCTTTATTCAGTAAATGACATTGCTGCAATGCATTCGCAAAAGTTAGGTAATGCACTGCGCAGTATTGATACTTGGTATCCAGAATTTGATGATGCTGAAAAATCCGCTGGGCCAATTGCTATTGAACCTTATGGTGCGGTTACCAATTTAGGCAAAGCGTATAGAACCCCAAAAGACAAACAAGATTTTTACACCTTTTTTGACAAATGGGCACGCGGTACAGAGTTAGAACGTATTGAAGATGAGCACTATGTGATGGCCATCCTAGTGCGCGGTGGTGTGTTTGGCGAAAGTGATAAATAGCTTTTGGGCCATATAGGAGAGAGACATGAAATATTATCTCGATATTACCTTACTGCCAGAAGCTGATATTACCCTCGGCTTTCTCTGGCAAAAGGTTTACCAACAAGTGCATATAGCCTTAGTTGAGAACAAAATTGCTGAAAACCAATCAGCGATAGCGGTGAGTTTTCCGCGCTATAGTACTGAAAAAAGTAGTAAGCATGCGTTTCCGCTTGGCAATCAATTAAGGTTACTGGCAAAGGAAGAATCGCAACTCACTAAACTTAACATTTCAAAATGGTTAAGTCGTTTAGAAGACTACGTACATATTAAGTCGATCAAGCCAGTGCCCGATAATGCCACTCACATTGCCTTTGTTCGCCAACAAGTAAAAGGTGATGCTCGTATCGAAAAGGATATGTTAAGTAAAGCACAGCGCTGGGCTGAAAAATCAGGGCAACCGCTTGATGCCTGCTTAACAGAGCTTGAAAAAACTAAGCCTAAAGCAGATAACTCATTACCTTTTATTTGGCTAGAAAGCCAAGAAACTAAGCAACGGAACACTGGAGACAGCCGAAAGTTTCCATTGTTTATCAAAAGAGTAGGGCTTGAGGAACACCAAACGGGTGTATTTAATTGTTATGGTTTAAGTTCACACCATAACAAACAAGGAAGGCTGGCAAGTATTCCTCAGTTTTAACCTTTATTTTTGCTCTTTAAAAATATGATATAAAAACAGCAAGTTACAATAGGTCGTTTTTTATAAGGTAAAATTAGCATATTTACCCTAACAGCCTGTTGTAACTTATTTTTATGCTGATATTCTATAGTTCACTGCCGCACAGGCAGCTTATAAAGCCGACATATCGGTAGCCTCTGCGCGTTCATAGTTCACTGCCGCACAGGCAGCTTATAAAAGGACTTCGAAACGCGAAAAGCCATTACTTTGGTTCACTGCCGCACAGGCAGCTTATAAAAGTTCAACCACTGGGTACTTATTAGACGCTCCGTTCACTGCCGCACAGGCAGCTTATAAAAGTGCAAAGGCTTCTATTTTTGACAGCCCTGTGTTCACTGCCGCACAGGCAGCTTAGAAAAGATGGGGCGGAAGTTCACCAACTAACCCCGCGTTCACTGCCGCACAGGCAGCTTAGAAACCCCACATAATTTAACTAAAACTACAATTTGAGTTCACTGCCGCACAGGCAGCTTAGAAATAAAGTGGTACCGCCCCCGCCAGCAAATAAATGTTCACTGCCGCACAGGCAGCTTAGAAATCATTCAGAGTTGTTATTATTATATTGGTTATGTTCACTGCCGCACAGGCAGCTTAGAAAACAAAGCCCATGCCATACGCCCTTTGTTGAGCGTTCACTGCCGCACAGGCAGCTTAGAAAGTCATATGCAGTAACACCACTAGTAGCCGACAGTTCACTGCCGCACAGGCAGCTTAGAAATAGCTGTTGTAACGTTAAGTTTAAAACTTGTTGTTCACTGCCGCACAGGCAGCTTAGAAATATAACGGACACTGAGAGCAAATTCAATGAGTGTTCACTGCCGCACAGGCAGCTTAGAAAATGGCTGGCAGCTTACACGCCGCTGACAACATGTTCACTGCCGCACAGGCAGCTTAGAAAATGATGGTTGAGCAGCTACGCATGCAGCAGCTGTTCACTGCCGCACAGGCAGCTTAGAAAACAATGCCCATGCCGTATAACTGGCCCGCGTAGTTCACTGCCGCACAGGCAGCTTAGAAACTTGGGGTAGATACCGACCGAGCTTAATTGTTGTTCACTGCCGCACAGGCAGCTTAGAAAACCAGCGGTATTGTAGTGCTCTTTGTAATAATGTTCACTGCCGCACAGGCAGCTTAGAAAACGCATAGGCATCGTTATTAAATAGATTTTCGGTTCACTGCCGCACAGGCAGCTTAGAAA